>NZ_JAMYOU010000010.1:0-190487 GCF_040319995.1 Mesorhizobium sp. M0815
CGCTAAACACGGGGGCTGCGCGGCGGACACGCCGACGTCACAGCTACTGCCACGCCATTTTTGCAGAACTTGACGCACACAACTCAGGACAAGATCCCGTCTTGAGGCGGGTTAGGCTTCGCTTACCAAAAAAGATGACGTCCGAGGGAACACGGGAAGCACAGGCAAGTTCGGTGCGCAGTGGAGGAGATTGCGCCATGAACAGTGTTATTTATCTCATCGGCCTCGTCGTCGTCGTGCTTGCGATCCTCTCCTTCCTCGGATTCCACTAGGAGACACCATGCAGGACCAGGACGATCAGGGCCGTCAGCCGGCCGATTTCGAGACAGCCAGAAGCGAGCTTTCGGAAAGACTACAACGGGAAAAGCAGACCGCGACGGAAGCGCTCCACGATGCGCGTGACGAGATCACCAGGAAAGCCGGAGATTACGCATCGGAAGCAAAGCAAGCATTGTTCAACAAGGCGGAGGGAACGCAGCGCGACGTGAGCGCCAACCTCAAGGCCTTCAGCGGCGCATTGCGCGCGGCAAGCGAGCATCTTGCCAACAATGATCAACGGACCGCTTCGAAATTCGCCCTTGACGCCGCAGGCGGGCTCGAGCGGCTTTCCTCGTCCCTGAAGGATAAACCGTTCGACGAGGTGCTTGGCGAAATTCAGTCGTTCGGCCGCGAAAACTCGGGCGCGCTGATCGCCGGTTCGGTATTGGCAGGCCTCGCGTTGGGGCGGTTCATCAAGAGCTCGCCACCCTCTGCCCAAACCGGAGCACCGGGCCAGTCGGAAACAGGCCGGGCGCCCGAGACGGGTCCTCGCTCGAATGAGTTCGGATGGCAATCGGCAGAGGCAGTTGAGCCGGCCCCGCTAGGATCCGATCAGTCCGGCGATGACTGGGCCAATGCAAGCCTGGAGCGAAACCCATGACTGACAATCAGGACACTCGCAGCCTGACAACCCTTGTCAGCGATCTGGCACAGCAGGTCACAACACTGCTTCAAACCGAAAGCAGGCTGTTGCGGGCTGAAATGTCGGAAAAGGTAAGCAAGGTCGGCGCCGGCGCCGTGGAGGTAATGGGAGGCGTCATTTGCCTGCTTGCCGCCCTGATGGTGCTTTTGCAGGCGCTGGTGATTGCCTTGGCGAGCGCCGGGCTGGGGGCCGGATGGTCCTCGCTGCTGGTCGGCGTCGTGGTGGCAGTACTGGGCGTCGTACTCTTGCGGTCCGGCAAGGCAAGCATGGCTCCCTCAGAGTTGACCCCCGACCGGACACAAGACCAACTTAAACGCGACGCACGCGTGATCAAGGAACAGATAAGATGACCGACAAATCCGCAGCCGAGTTGGAACGCGATGCTGATATTGCTCGCGCCAGAGTGGCAGATACCGCAGACTCGATCCGCAGCAAGATGACACCGGGCCAACTGATCGACGAATTCACCGGGATGTTCAGCGGCGAGGGATCCGCCATGCTCAGCAATCTTAAGACTCAGGTCAGGGACAATCCGTTGCCGCTTACATTGGTCGGCGCGGGCCTGGCCTGGCTGATGCTTGGCAAGGGCACGTCGGTAGACAGTTCAGCACTTGGTGCCTATTCGACCGGCAGGGAACATGACGCCACCCGAAACTTCTCTGACCAGAGGGGCTTGGGCGGGGCCTGGCAGGGCTCACGCGGCGATGAGTACGGTGCCGAGGGCGAAGGTTCCGCCGGCTCCATGCTCTCCGATGCCGCTCGTTCGGTCGCTTCCGTGGCAGGCGGTGCGACTGAGGCTGTGGCAGACGTTGCGAGCGGCGCCAAAGAAAGATTGACAAGCACGGCCGGGCAGGTCGGCTCGGCCGCCACCGATATCACGGGGCGGGTGCGTCAGTCGGCGCAGGACCTGTTCCAGCGCGAACCTCTGGCAATGGCCGCGGTGGGCCTTGCCGTGGGCACCGCCATCGGCGTGATGCTGCCTCACACCGCCGCGGAAGACGCGCAACTCGGCCCCTACCGCGACAAGCTTCGTGACAGTGCCGAAGAAGTCTTTGAAGAAGGCGTGGAACAAGCCAAGCAGGTCGCCGCCGAAGCATATGAGACTGTAAAGGAAGAGGCTGACCGACAGGGTTCCAGCGGCGACGCCGAGACGTTGGTCGACCGCGTCGAGAAAGTCGTGAAAAAGACGGCAAGCAAAACCGAGGAAGCCATTCGCGATCGTTTGCCGGAGACCGACGAGGCTCCCAAATCGACGTCATAGCGCTGCCACCGGTCGTTCCTGGTGATTTCGACCGCGGGTCGCCTTGCGGTGGGAACATCGAAGTCGGCCAGGAGTCCGCAACCTTCCGCAGACAAATGGGATCGCGGCGTTCAAGCCATCAGAACCGGGGCGCTCCGATCCGTTCGGATTCTTAGCTCTGAATCCGTTCGGTTCTTCGGGCTCCAAGGAAGCGTGTCTGGCCGACGCGTGGCGCGCGGTCCTTAGCAGCACTTCCGATCCCAGAAAAAACAACCACCCCGTCAATTCGGCTGGGGTGGTTGTCAGGAATTCCTCTTCCCCAGCGGGGCGGCCTAACTCTTGGCGGTCTCTCCCGCCTCACGCAGCCTGGCGTATTGCAAGGTGACGGCGCGAAGGTTCTGCTTCAACCAGTCGGCCATTTTTTCTTCTTCGCTGAGATTCTGCTGAAGAGAGTTGGTTGCCTGACTAAACCCTCCGGCTTCGGCGAGTACGAGCAATGAGTTGTAGGCGGCGATCTCGTAATTTTCGAATGCAAAGTTGGCGAAGCTGTTCTTGAGGATTTCGTCGCCGGCTACGGAATGTCCCATCGCCGCCATGCTGCCGACCATCGACATGGCCGTGTCTTTCAATGTGGAATGGTCCTCGCCGAGGCCATCCAGAATGGATTCCAGCCGGGCGATCTGCCCTTCGGTCTCCGTGATATGCTGCTGCAGGCGATCGGCGACCTGCGGATAGTTCTCGATCCGCTTGACCTGAGGCTTCATGATCGAAAGTGCCTGGTTCTCCATGGCGTGGGCGTTGCGCAGCCCAACAATGAAGATCGAACGGGTTTCGGAGTTGACGTCAGTGTCCATAGGATTTCCTCGCGATTTGATTTGTAGAACCAAACCTCGGCTTCGCCGATTTGTTCCTGGCGAGATTTGATGGACTCGTACCTATCCTTGCTCTTTAAGCAGCGCTGCACAAACATCGCTCACGACCTGCGGCAGGACGTCGAAAGCATAGCCGATGTGAAGCCGCTCAGGCGGCGTGTGGTAGTCTCGTCCCCACGGACCGATATTGATGGTGGGAATGTTGGCTAGCCCACCTGACTTCGGCCAGCGAATGCCGTCCCGCCACATCGGCGTGTTGCGGGCGACGACCTTGAGACCGGACTCGGCCGCCTCGCCAAAGAAGCTCATATCCGAGATGCCGGCGAAATAAATCCGCACAGCCGATTGCCGAGCCATAGCGGGCGCTTGCGTCGGCCGCGACGTCCGAAGCGATCGCCCGCAGCCGCGCCGCTGCCGGCCGGTCCGAAAGGTTCGTCGGCAAGTAAGGTATCGAGCCGAAGCCGGTGACGATTGCCGGTCCCGGCAAGCGGCTCAATCGCCATGCCTAGTCGGTGACCAGCCGGCATTGCTCCGGCAGTGGAAGATCGCGGGCGGCAAGCGAAGCCCCAACGGCGCCAAGCCTCGATCTTGCCTCCGCGTCGAGACGGTCCAGCACTGCCTCGTAACGATGCAGGGGGATTGTTTCGAGGAGATCGATCGCGGCGCTGCCGTGCTGGAAGTGCCGCCGCCGCTTCAACTCCGCCAGGCAGGCCGAAGCAGCATCGGCGCAAAGCCGGTCGAAGCGTTCGAGCACCTCATCCGGCGTCCGGCGATAGCTCAGCACGTTGAAGGTGGCGAACGCCGCAGCCGGCGTGGTCACGTCATAGCCGGACTTGCCGTCGCGAATGCTGAGCAGACTCGGCGGTGTACCCGGAAGCGACCGGGAGTCGTCGGTCAGCTCCGATGCCCATTCCACCCGGGCGGCTATGGCCGCGGCAATGGTCGCCGCATTCAGGCCACTCAACGGAAAGCCGCTATGCGCGGGAACGCCGACGACATGGGCCGTCGGAAGCAGCTTGCCGACCGTTCCAAGCGCGATGACGCGACCCTTGCTGCCGTCCCCGTCGTCGGCGATCGCATCGAGATTGATCGCCGCGAAAATGTCCAACTCGTGCTCGCCGGCTATCTCGGTGAGAACCTGTGCCGCTTTGCGCGCACCGGCAGAATTGTTCTCTTCGTCGGGAACCGCGATAAACAGAAAGTTTCCCGCCGCGTTGGTGCTTTCGGCGAATGCGGCGCAAACCGCCAGCCCGGCGGCCAAACCGGCCTTCATGTCGAGCAGCCCGCGGCCGGCGAGAAACTCCCCCGAGGCGAAGTCGTCCCGCGCCCGCCTCACGGCAGGCGCCTCGGCCATGGCCAAAGTTTTTCTTAGCGCTTGGGTGAGTTGTTGCGGCTGGGTGGCCAGATCCTCCAGATCGCCATAGTCGCGCGTCGTGACGGTGTCGTAGTGACCGGTCAGCACGATGGTGGCGCGGCCAGTACCGCGGACCAGCATCGCCACGCAATGGCGGCCATCTTCCGGCTCGACCTCTATGGTCCAGGTTCCGCGTGGCGAAACGCGGCTTCGCGGCGTAACTCGTCTGCCAGCCACGGGCCGAACGAGGCTTCGCCGCCGGTCCCGGTGACGCTCTTCTGCTCGGTCAATGCGATGGCCCAGCGCATGGCGCGCCCGGACAGGCTGCTTTTCGCCTCACCGTTCATCATTGTGCCCGATACAAGATGCAGGAGAACGAGCTTAGCGCCAGCAGGGCGATTTCCTCAAGAGTTGCGTTGCGCCGGCTTACATCCTCCTGGCTTCGTCAGAAGCCGGTTGTTTCACCGGGGCTTGCTTCTGGTCACAGGTGGCCGGCCGATGCTGTAAGCTTCGCGCGAACATCCGCCACCCCGGTTCCGCTTTCGGTTGATCTGTCTTTTCTTTGACGCGAGCGTCCGACGCCCAATCCGAAAGAGCACCCCTCGCATACCCTGTCGGGAACAAAGCTTGGGCTGCGTGCTTATGGGATTGGCTGCGGTATTTCCAAGGCAGCCAGATCGGAGAAAGACATGAAGAAGAAGACTTGGAAGAAGCCCGTCATGTGCGAAGTCGCGGCGGGAATGGAGATATCGCGCTATTTGCCTGCCGAAATCACCACAAAGAAATGACATTACGCAACCGGCGGGTACGGCATCGGCTGTGCTCGACCGGTTCGCGACATTGCTGGAATAGAGAAACGCGGAGTTTGTCACGGCGTGTGGATTAGGATCATCGGGTCCGCCGCGGGTGGCGGTTTTCCTCAGTGGAACGCCAACGACAGGCTGAACAGGGCCGCGCGGGCGGGTAATCCTGGGGTCCGCCCGCGTCTTCAGACGAGTGTTGCGGCATCTCCAGACGGGCGACACTGGGTGCTTTTCAATGCCTCTCCCGATATCCGCCAGCAGATTGCTGAAAACCCTGAACTCCAACCGCATCCGGAGATGTCGGCACGCGCCACACCGCTGGCAGCCGTCGTCCTGACCGGCGCCGAGATCGACCAGATTTCGGGGCTCCTCAGCTTGCGTGAGCGGCAACCCTTCGCTCTTTATGCAACGGAGCAGGTTCTGGCGGTTATCGCCTCCAATTCGATCTTCGATGTCCTCGATGCTCAGATTGTTTCGCGCCGCTGCCTTCCTCCTGAAGGCTTCATCGATCTTTGCGATGCCGAGGGCGCGGAAATCGGCATCCGCATCGAGGTGTTTTCCGTTCCTGGCAAGGTGGCGCTCTTTCTTGAAGATGGCGGCCGACAGGATCCGGAGCTCCGTTCCGCCGATGGCGGCACGATCGGGGTTCGTCTGATGGAGGGGAGCCGCTCGCTGCTCTTCATTCCCGCTTGTACAGCCGTCGATGAATCGCTGCGGCAACGGATTGCCGGCGCCGACATGGTTCTCCTCGACGGCACAGTGTTCACGGACGACGAGCTGATCACGGCCGGCGTGGGCGTGAAGACCGGCGCGCGCATGGGACACATCGCCATGTCCGGACCGAACGGTGCGATCGCATGTCTGAACCACCTGCCGGTCGACCGCCGGATTTTCATCCATATCAACAACACAAATCCGGTTCTGGACGAGGAATCGCCCGAACACGCGGCGGTGCGCGCAGCTGGATGGGAGATTGCGCAAGACCGGATGGAGCTCATGCTGTGAACGATTTTTCCGACGTGGTCGGCCGCGGCCTCAATGAACAAGATTTGCGCACAGTCCTTCTGCAGGTCGGCCGCGAGCGTTATCACAACCGACACCCCTACCATCGCAGAATGGTGGAGGGAGCGATGTCGAAGACCGAGCTGCAGGCCTGGGCGCTCAACCGCTACTGCTATCAGGCGGCCATCCCGCGCAAGGACGCCACCATCCTGTCCTACGCCGAGGATCCGGCATTCAGGGCCGCATGGCGCAAGCGCATCGAGGACCATGACGGCGAGGACGGCCGGAGTGGCGGAATTGCGCGCTGGCTGCATCTCGCGACGTCGCTCGGCCTTGAGTCGGAAGAGGTGAAAAGCCAAAGGCTGGCGCTGCCGGCAACACGCTTCGCGGTGCAGGCGTATGTCAATTTCTGCGCGTCCCATACGCTGCTCGAAGCAGTTGCTTCCTCCCTCACCGAACTCTTCTCGCCCGATATTATCGCAGAACGCGTGCCAGCGATGCTGGCGCGATACGACTTCGTCAGGGCCGACACGCTCGCCTATTTCGATCGGCGGCCCGATCAGGCCGCACGCGATTCCGATTTCGCGCTGGGCTACGTGCTTCGCTACGCCGATACGCCGGAACGTCAGCAGAAGGTTGTCGACGCCTTGGTCTTCAAGTGCGATGTGCTCTGGGCGATGCTCGACGCGCTCGACTACGCATATGGGCGTGACGGCGTCATACCCCCTGGCTGCTTCCGGCCGGAGACCAACGGATGACAGCGGACCGCCGGAGAGGGATTGTATCGGCGCAATCTCGCCCGCGCCTCGCGCCCTATGTACGCCTGCGTTTCGATCCCGTCCGGAATGCCTGGGCGGTGCTGGCACCCGAGCGCGTTCTGTGGCCCGATGCAATCGGACTGGACATCCTCCGGCGCTGTGACGGCAAGACGTCAATCAGTGCCATCGTGAGGGAGCTTGCTTGCGAATATGACGGTCAGGGCCAGGAAATCGACGCCGACGTCGGCGCCTTCCTGCAGGAATGGGCAGACCGGCTGTTGGTGCGGCTGTGACGCAGGCGCCGTTCCCTCCGATCGCGATGCTGGCTGAGCTGACGCATCGCTGCCCTCTGCAGTGCCCCTACTGCTCCAATCCCATTGATTTGCTGAAAGCCGACCGTGAAATGGAGACGGAACGCTGGCTCGACGTGTTCGAGCAAGTGGCGGCTATGGGCGTTCTTCAAGTGCATCTTTCGGGCGGCGAGCCGACGCTGCGCCGGGACCTCGAACAGTTCGTGTCAACGCTGTCGCAAACCGGTGTCTACACCAACCTCATCACGGCCGGCGTCGGCCTTGCCGGCATCCGTCTGGAAGCACTTGCCAGCGCGGGGCTAGACCATGTTCAGGTGAGCTTCCAGGGTGCCAATGCCGAAACCACCGCGCGGATCGGACGCCATTCCGGCGCCCACGCGCAAAAGCTCGCTGCCGCCAGACATGCGCGGGCCCTCGGACTGGCGCTGACGATCAATGCGCCGATCCATCGGCACAACATCGCGGAAATTCCCGATTACATCGACCTGGCGCTCTCGCTCGGCGCCGAGCGGCTGGAGATTGCCAACGTGCAATATGCCGGCTGGGCGTTGCTCAATCGTCGCTATCTGCTGCCCGACGGCGCCTCGATAGAGCATCAGGTCGCGACCGTGGAGGCCGCACGGGCACGTCTTGTCGGCGTGCTGGAGATCGATTTCGTGGTGGCGGATCATTTTGCGACCTATCCCAAGCCCTGCATGGGCGGCTGGGGGCGCGATGCTTTCGTCATCGCACCGGACGGCTTGGTGCTGCCCTGTCATGCTGCGATGACCATTCCATCGCTGCGATTCGAGCGCTTCGGCTCTCGGCCGCTGGCCGACATTTGGCGGGACTCGCCGGCATTCAACGCCTTCCGTGGGACGGACTGGATGCTGGAACCCTGCCGCAGCTGCGAGCGCCGTGATGTCGACTGGGGCGGCTGCCGTTGCCAGGCGCTGGCGCTGGCCGGCGATGCTGCGGCGGCCGATCCCGTATGCGTCAGGTCGCCCCTCCATGCCCGGATGGCGATGCTGCTCGAGGAGACGCTTCCGCCGTCCGATGCGAGGACCGGCGGAGACCTCATCCCGCCCTTTGCCTTTCGCCGTATCGGCCGCACATGATCTCGATCAAGAGTCCGGGGCCACCCTCGTTCTCACTCGGCGGCTGGAAGGAACAGTCGAGGTGAGGCCGATCCAGATCTGACCAGCCGTCACCACAAGGCCGTGAATATCCAGAGTGGAACCTTTTCAATGGCGGGGAATTAATCCAACTCCGCCTCGGTCAGTCACTGCGGGAGAGGGAGCTGCAGCGGAATGAGGCTGGCGCTTGCTGTTCTTGCCCTGTTGCTTTTCGTCGCTGCTCCCGGTCTTGCCGAGCCTCAGACGGTGGTAATCGGCTATCTCGGCCAGTCGCGCAAGCCGCCCTTACAGTTGGGTCCGCTGGACCAGTTCGCGACAGATGACGGGCTGCAAGGCGCACGTCTTGGCATCGCCGACGACAATACGACCGGGCGCTTTCTCGGCCAGCATTTCCGGCTGGAGGAGCGAGTGCTGAAGCCCGCCGAGGCGGCATCGGACGCGATAGGCCAGTTCGCTGGCGCCGGCCTTGCGTTTGTCGTCGCCGATCTTGACGCTGTGCCGCTCACGCAGGCGCTTGCGGCGCCTGGCGCCGAGAAGATGCTGCTGTTCAACAGCCGCGCTACCGACGATGCGCTGCGCCAGCAGGACTGCAGGAAGAACCTGCTACACACCATTCCAAGCCGCGCCATGCTCGCCGACGGCCTGGCGCAGTACCTGGTGTGGAAGCGCTGGCAGCGCTGGTTCCTGCTTGTCGGCACGCATTCTGCCGACCAGGCGATGGCCGCCGCTTTTCGCCGCGCGGCGCAACGTTTCGGGGCCGAAATCACCGTCGACCAGCCATGGACGTTCCGTCCGGCGAACGGACGCGCTGATACCGGCCATGTCACGCTGCAGTCAGAAATACCGGCCGCCACGCAGGTCGCCGATTATGATGTATTGGTCGTCGCCGACGAGGCTGACGAATTCGGCGCCTATCTCGATGACCGCACGGCACTGCCGCGACCGGTCGCCGGCACGCAAGGGCTGGTTGCGGCCGGTTGGAGCGCCGTCACCGAGGAATGGGGAGCGACGCAGTTGCAGGACCGCTTCCGGAAGCAGGCGGGGCGATGGATGACGCCGAGCGACTATGCCGCCTGGCTCGCCGTGCGCAGCGTCGGCGAGGCCGCGACGCGGCTGCGCAGCGTCGATCCGTCAGCCATCGCCGGCTACGTGCGCGGCGACGATTTTCTTCTCCCCGGTTTCAAAGGCCAAGGGCTCAATTTTCGTCCATGGGACGGGCAACTGCGGCAGCCGATCCTGATTGCTGGGCCTCGCCTGCTGGTCTCCGCCTCGCCGCAGCCCGGCTTCCTGCATCAGCGGACGCCGCTCGACACGCTTGGCATCGATCTCGAGGAGAGCGCATGCCGCTTTTGACCGCAATCCTCCTGGTGGTGTCCGTGCTTATCTCGGTCGGTCCTGTTGCTGCCGAAACCGTCTACGTGTCGAACGAACAGGACAATGCGGTTGCCGTCGTCGACGGGGCAAGTATGAGCCTCTCGGCAACGATCGACGTCGGACGGCGGCCGCGCGGACTGGCGCTTTCCATTGACAAGAAGACCCTCTTTGTCGCTGTCGGCGACGACAATCGCATCGATGTCGTCGACCTTGCCAAGAGACGAGTGGTCGGCCAACTGCCTTCGGGAGCCGATCCGGAATTCTTCGTCGTGCATCCCGACGGCAAGCGGCTGTTTGTGGCCAATGAGAACGACAATCTGGTCTCGGTAGTGGAAATCGCCTCGGCCAAGGTCATCGGCAACGTCGATGTCGGTGTCGAGCCCGAGGGAATGGCGGTCAGCGCGGACGGCCGTTACGTCGCCTGCACCTCGGAGACGACGAGCATGCTGCATCTCATCGACGCCGGCACGCTCGATCTCGTGGATAATTTGCTGGTCGACACGCGACCGCGCGCCGCGGCGTTCTCCCCGGACGCAAAGCGGCTTTGGGTCTCTTCCGAGATCCGCGGCACGGTGACGGTCTTCGACACCTTAACACGGGCTGAAACCGGCAAGGTCCAGTTTGAGGTGCCGGGTATTCGCCGCGAAGGCGTCCAGGCCGTCGGCATCGAGATGTCGCGTGACGGCGGCACTGCGTATGTCGCGCTGGGTCCCGCAAACCGGATCGCCGAGATTGACACGGCCACGCTGGCGGTGCGCCGCCTTTATCTTGTCGGCCAGCGGCCATGGCACGTCGCGCTGGCAGACGATCAGAGACGCCTATTCAGCGCCAACGGCAATTCCGGCGATATCTCGGTCATCGACCTT
Source organism: Mesorhizobium sp. M0815 (assembly GCF_040319995.1). NCBI lineage: Bacteria > Pseudomonadati > Pseudomonadota > Alphaproteobacteria > Hyphomicrobiales > Phyllobacteriaceae > Mesorhizobium > Mesorhizobium sp. M0815. The sequence goes on from NZ_JAMYOU010000010.1 coordinate 10,657, forward strand.
GAGAATGAAGAGGTGGTCAAATCGCTGCCGGTCGGGCGCGGTCCGTGGGGCGTCGTGGTTGGGCCATGAAAGCGCTGTCGCTCGACAATCTGGGGCACAGTTTCAAGGACCGGCGGGTGCTCGACGCTATCTCCTTCTCGGTCGAGCAGGGCAGGATGTGCATCCTGCTTGGTCGCAACGGCGCCGGCAAGACCACCTTGTTCTCGCTGATTACCGGTCTCTATCACGCTCGTTCTGGCTCGGTGCAAGTGTTCGGACACGCCATGCGCACCGACCCTGCGACCGCGCTCGCCCAGATGGGCGTCGTCTTCCAGCAGCAGACGCTCGATCTCGATCTCACGGCGGGCGAGAACCTACGCTATCACGCCGCCCTGCATGGTCTTGCCGCCGACGTTACCAAGGTCCGAACACGCGAGGAACTCGGCCGCCTCGAAGTCCTCGACAGGCTCGGCGATCCCATCCGCTCATTGTCGGGCGGCCAGCGGCGGCGTGTCGAGATCGCCCGTGCGCTCATGCACCAGCCGCGCCTTCTCCTGCTCGACGAGCCGACCACCGGACTGGACGTGCCCGGGCGCCGGGCACTGGCGCAGCATGTTCGCGGCTTATGCCGCGAACGCGGCATTGCGGTATTGTGGGCGACGCATTTCCTTGAGGAGGTGACTGCCGAAGATGATGTTGTCGTGCTTCACGGCGGCCGGGTGCGATGGGCAGGCCGCGCCGATCGCATTACCGCCGAACTCGGCGTCGGCAGCATGGCAGACGCGTTCGCTCGCTTGACGGAGTCGGCATGATAACCCGTCATGCGCTGCGGGCGCTCATCGGCATCTTGCAGCGAGAACTGCTTCGCACGCTGCGCCAGCGCGGCCGCCTGATCTCGGCGATTGCCCGGCCATTGGTATGGCTGGCCATCTTCGCCGCCGGCTTCCGCTCCGTGCTCGGCCTGTCGATCACGCCGCCTTACCAGACTTATGTGCTGTATGAAGTCTATGTGGTGCCCGGGCTGGCCGCGATGATGCTGCTGTTCCACGCCATGGCCAGTTCGCTGGCAATGGTCTATGACCGCGAAATGGGCAGCATGCGTCTGTTGCTGACCGCGCCGCTGCCGCGCTGGTATCTGCTCGGCGCTCGCCTGCTCGCCAGTGTGGTCGTCGGCCTGCCGCTCGTGTACCTGTTCTTGCTGATCGCGCGCTACTGGGACGTGCGGCCACCGATGCTCGGCTATCTCGCGGTTCTGCCGGCGCTGGTGCTGTCCGGGCTGATGCTTGGCGCCTTCGGCCTGCTCGTCTCGTCAGTATCGGCCCAGATGGAGAATTTCGCCGGGGTGATGAACTTCGTCATCTTTCCGATGTTCTTCGCCTCGACCGCGCTCTATCCACTGTGGCGACTTGCCGAGGCTGGTCCGGTGCTTGCGACGGTCGCAGCGCTGAATCCGTTCAGCCATGCAGTCGAGCTGATCCGCTTCGCGCTCTATCTGCGCTTCGAGCCGGTCTCATGCCAAGTAGTTCTGGCCTGCCTCGTCGTGTTCTTCCTCGCCGCGGCGGCCGCTTATGATCCCGGTCGTGGTCTGTGGTCGCGACGCGGCGAGCAATGACTTTCATTTGAGCGAATAGAGGTAGGCAGCCACGTCCCGCGCCTCCTGCTCGGAAATTCTGGTCGAAGGCATTGCCGTATGCGGGCTGATCTCCCTTGCCGCACGGATCCAGCGGATCAAGTTTTCCGGCTTGTTGTACAAGACGCCGCCGACGTAAACCCGGTTGGCCAAGCTGGCGTCGAGGCGCGGGCCGACCAGCCCTTGCGCTCCGGGAACGCCGGTGATGGTGTGGCAACCGGCGCAGCCATTGGCCATCATGATCGGTATGGCGCGGGCGCCGACACCGCCGGTCGCATTGTCGGCCTTCTGCTCGACCCGACGGCTTTGCTCGAAGTACAACGCAATCCCGGCCAGGGCTGCAACGAGCACGACAATTACCGCAGCGCCGATTATGGCTTTAGACAGCGTGAAGCGCATGCGGCGCCTCCTTTCGGCTGCTCGAGCGGATCCACAGGCCAGCCAGCAGCAACGCCGCGCCGCCATAGATCAGGCCGGCCGGAACCCACATCACCAAACCGGCGAGTTGCTGGTCCTCGAGCGGACTAAGGCTCCACAATTCTGCGCCGGCGGCGTTTTCCGGGTACCACAGCCTTGGCGAGACCAGCAGCAGCACTCCGAGCAGGCCGGTGTGCAGCGAGGTGAAGAAAAGGTGCATGACCGCGCTGCCATAGGCTTGTTCGCGGCCGGGGCGCGGCAGCAGCACCCACCAGAACAGCAGGCCGCTACCGAGGAAGCTGGCATGTTGCGCATAGTGCAGGGCACCCTGTCCAAGCGCTGCCTCGAACAGGGCCGGAACGTGCCACGCCCATATCGCGACGCCGTGCAGGACGGTGGCGGCTGCAGGGCGGCTGATGGCGACCCAAACCGCTCGCAGCATCTTGGCGTGCCCGGCTGTGCCCAGCGCCTGCCGCAGCTTGATCGGCAATGCCCACATCATCGCCGCGGCCGGACAGGAGGCGACCAGCAAGGGCGCCGCCACCGCCATCAGCAGCTCATGTTCGATCATATGGGCGGTGAAAACGCGCTCACCCAATGCATGGAGCGGATTGACCAGCGCTGCTGCCAGAATGACCCAGCCGGCCGCGAACAGCAGGGCTTGCCACAGCCGCAACGGGCGGCTGCGAGCACTCCGCCGCCACAACCGAGCGGCTCCAGCGGTGTAAAGCAGTGCGATCGCTGCCAACGGCAGCGTAATTGGCAGCGCCAGCGTCCAACCGGCCTGAGGGGCGCCGGCACCGTAGCAGATCGAGGTCGAGAAGAGCGCCTCGAAGCTCATCGTATGCAGCCGTCAAGAATGAGCGAGGCAGCGCCCTGCATGACGATTACCAGCGTAAACAGCACCGCGCTTAGAATGCTGACATTGGCGACGAAATCTTCGGTGCCGCGCGTACGCTCCGGTTTGAAGGCGGCGCCGCCTTGCTGTCGCGCCCGCCACGAAAGCGCGCCGCCGAGCAAGGCCAGCACCGCCAACACCAACGCAATGACGGGGATGATCGCAATCCTGTGAGCGCACTGCCACTCGACAACCGCGTAGTTCAGTTGCGTCGATACCGCCCAGGCCAATGGCCCCGACAACAGCCCACCCCAGGAAGTTCCGTACCGAACCGCACGCATCTCAACCCAGCCTCGGCGTCCAGTAAATAAACAGATAGATCGGGATCCAGGTCGCGACCACGAAATCCCAGTAGAAGACGTTGTCGCCCACATCCCCGAAACGCCGGCCGCTATAGCCATGGCGCGTGAACATCAGAACCGTCAGCACCAGCGTGTCGCCGACATCGGTGATCAGATGTGTGGTGTGGAGGCCGAGCAGCACCCACAGCATCGAGCCATACGCATTGGTATCCCAATAAATGTTGAGGGCCGGAAATTCGAACCAGCGCACGACAAGCGGTGCGATGCCGAGCAGCGACATCACCAGCAGGCCGATGCGCACCGGCACCATGGCACAGGCTTCGGCGTAGCGGTTCAGTATGTGGTTGGGCACCACGCTGGCGAGCAGCAACAGCATGACGATGGTGCCAGGCCAATGGTTGGGCGGCGGCACGCCGAGCGGCCATTCGGGGGACAGGTAGGCAAGGTAGAGATAGGCGCCTGCGGCGAGCGCGAAACCAGTGCCCTCAAGCGCCATGAAGGCGAGGGTGCCCCACCAGGTCGGGCTGCGCGGTCCGAGCCCGAAGGTCGGGAGTTCGGAAAGATCCGCGGCCGGGCGCTGTTTCATTCCTCGTCCTCCGGATCGCCTTTCGGCCAGAACCAGCCGATCAAGGTGATGGCGATCGGCCCGGCTCCCCAGACCACCGCCCACGGGCTGAAGATCGAATAGAGAAAGGTGGCGCCCACGGCGAGGGCGGCGAATAACGGCCAGATCGATGGCGTCGCCGACTTCTCGCGCACATCGGGATGCGCCTCTGCCACGGTCGAAATAACAAGTTCGCGCACGTCGACACGAAGCCCAGTCGCCACCGGCAGCGTATCGCGTTCGGCCCACAGCGGCTCGGCATGTGTAACCACCGGAATATGGGCGAAATTGTAGTTAGGCGGCGGAGACATTGTCGCCCATTCCAGAGTGCCCGCATTCCAGGGATTGTCCCCGGCCGGCGCGCCCCTCAAGGCGCTGTGAACCAGGTTTATGGTAAACAGCACGAAGCTCAGGAACAGGACGACCGCGCCGGCTGTGATGCACAGGTTGATGTTGCCCCAGCCGAGCTCCGCCGGATAGGTGTAGACCCGGCGCGGCATGCCCCACAGCCCGACAATGTGCATCGGAAAGAACGCCGCATTGAAGCCTATGAAGGCAAGCCAGAAGTGCCAGCGTCCGAGACGCTCGTTCATCATCCGGCCGGTGATCTTGGGGAACCAGAAATAGGTCGCGCCGAGCAGCGGGAACACCGACCCGCCGATCAGCACGTAATGGAAATGCGCGACCACGAAATAGGTGTCGTGCACTTGCAGGTCCAATGGGACCGAGGCCAGCATCACGCCGGTCAGGCCGCCTGCGACGAAGGTGAAGAAGAAGCCGAACACGAACAGCAGCGGCGTCCTGACTATCGGCTTTCCGTCCCACAATGTCGCCAGCCAGCAGAAGATCTGCAGCCCATTCGGGATGGCGATCAGCATGCTCGACGCGGTGAAGAAGCTCGCGCCGAGCTTCGGCAAGCCGGTTGCGAACATGTGGTGGACCCACAGGCCGAACGACAGAAAGCCGACCGAAATCAGCGACAGAACCATGCCCAGATAGCCGAATACCGGACGCCGGGCGAAAGCGGCGATGATCGAGGACACCATGCCGGTGGCCGGCAGGAAAATGATGTAGACTTCGGGGTGGCCGAAGAACCAGAACAGGTGCTGGAAGAGCAGTACGTCGCCACCCTCGGCGGGATTGAAGATATGGGTGCCGACCAGCCGGTCGAGGATCAGGAACGTCGACGTGATCATGACCGCCGGCATGGCGAACACGATCACGAAGGAGGTGACCAGCAGCGCCCAGACGTAGAGCGGAATCTTGTCCAGCGACATGCCCGGCGCGCGTTGCTTCAGCACGGTGACGATGGTGGCAACCGCGACCGCCAACGACGACACTTCGGTATAGGTGATCATCTGCGCCCACACGTCGGAACGCTTGCCTGGCCCGAATTCAGGGCCGGACAGCGGCACATAGGAGAACCAGCCGACGTCGGGCGCCATGTCGAGTGCAAACGACACCCAGGCGAAGAGGCCACCGGAGAGATAAATCCAGAAGCTGAATGCATTGAGGCGCGGAAAGGCGATGTTGCGGGTGCCGACCATCAGCGGCACGAGGTAGATGCCAGTCGCCTGAACGATCGGCACTGCAAACAAGAACATCATGGTTACGCCATGCATGGTGAACAGCTGGTTGTAGCGGTCGGGCCCGATCAGCCCGCGCTCCGGCCCCGACAGTTGGATGCGCATGGCAACGGCGCTGAGGCCACCGAGGCACAGGAAGAAGAAGGCGGTGATCAGGTAGCGCCGCGCGACAATTTTGTGGTCGACGCTCGAGAGCGCACCGATGATGCCCGGTGCCGTCTGCCATGTCCGCGCCAGCCAGCGGTCAAGGCTGGCGTCGTCGAGGCCGGTATCGCGAGGACCGTCATGCTCGGGAGCTAGGTCACCCTTTTGTGCTGCGGCGCGTTGCTGGGCGAGGTCACGCTCATGGGCTAGGTCGGCGCTGCTCATTTCAGGCCTTCGAGATAGGCTACGATCGCATTCAGCTCGTCCCCGTTTAGTCCCACCACGGGCATGTGGGCACCTGGCTTGATCCCTTGCGGATCGGCTATCCAGGCTGCGAGATTGCCGCGGCTCATCGCCAGCGTTCCGGCAGCGAGCGTCTGCCGGCTTGCGATATGTGTAAGGTCGGGAGCGACCGTACCGCCGGCGATGGTGCCGCCGATCTTGTGGCACATCACGCAAGGCCGTTTGAGGAATAGGTCATGGCCGGCTTTTGCCTCGCCAGAGGCAGGAGCGACCGCCGGCCGCAGCTGATCGTTCAGCCACGCGTCGAAGACCGGCCGGGGTTCGGCGACGATGAAGGTGCTCATATTGGCATGCTGCGCGCCGCAGAACTCGGCGCACTGGCCGCGATAGACGCCGGGCTTGTCCGCCTTCAGATCGAGAACGTTCTCGTGGCCTGGAATGAGGTCCAGCTTGCCCGAGAGGTTCGGCACCCAGAAGGAATGGATGACGTCGGTCGAGGTCACGACAAGCCGCACCGGCTCCCCCGCCGGGATGTGGATTTCATTGGCGGTCGTCAGGATGCGGTTCGGCTGATCGTTTTCGTAGCGCACCTCCCACCACCATTGATGCCCGGTCACCCGGATCGTCAGCGCCGCATCCGAGCCGATGGCGGCGAGCGTCCGGTTAGCGAAGTAGCTCAGCAGCGTCAGGCCGACCAGGATCAGGGCGGTAGCGGCGAGTGCGGCGACGACAATTCGCATCTTGCTGCGCTCGGCGGCAGCGTCGAGGACAAGCGGATCGCCGAGCGGCGCCGGGCGCCGGGCCAATGGCATAATCAGCACGGCCATCACCAGAAGCCAGACCGCCGTGCACAGCGCGGTGAAGAACCAGATCAGCCATGCAAGCTCGCCCGCGGCCGGGCCTTTCGGGTCGAGCGCGGATTGCCAGCCGCTGCATCCTGCAAGGAGCAGCATGCAGGCTGTGCTGCAGCACACCCTGCAAAGAAGGCGGTTCACGGCGACTTCCCCAGCGTCGCGGCGTCCGGCAGGCGATTTTCGGATGGATGGGGCATCATGTCGTCGTCGCGGCTCGGCGCAGCGGACTTTGGCGCGTTGCCGCTCAGCGCGCGGACGAAGGCGGCAAGCTCCCAGATCTGGTCGTCAGGGATCTTGTCGCGGAAGCTCGGCATGCCGTTCGGCCGGCCGTCCCTGATCGTGGCGTGGATGCTTTCGATCGAGCTGCCATAGAGCCACTTCTGGTCCATGAGGGCCGGGCCCATGCCGCCGCCACCATTGGCATGGCAGCCGGAACAGTTGAACCAGTTGAACAGACGCTTGCCCTCGCTGAGGTGGAAGGCGTTGGCCTCGAACACGCCGGCCTTGTTGTCGGACGAGGCCGGCCGTTGGCCGCCCGGCTCGAGGGCCGTCACGGCCGCCGGTTGGTCGCCCGAGCCGAGCACCGACTGTGGACGCGTGTCGCGTTCCTCGCGCTGGCAAGCGGCAAGGACGAGCATCGCCGACAGCAAGCATGGAAGGCCGCGGTTCATCGCACTGCCGCCCCGGCGCCGTCGAGGCGAGGCACGCCATATTCCGCCAGGATCGTATCGATCTCGGCGCGGTGTTTGGCAATAGCTGCGTCTACCTCACCGCGCAGTGCATCGTCGTCGCGGCGCACGGCCATCGAGATGTCGTAGATCATCGGCAGCAGCGGACCGTCGATACGCGGCGCAACCGACGTAATTCGTAACGGAGCTTTTTGCCTGGCGGCGAAGTAGCCGGCCAACGGTCCCCAGACGACGGCAACATCGATGTCGCCATTCGCCACCGCCTCGATGATGCGTGCTGGCGGGTTCGGCGCGGAATAGTCGCCATAGACCGGGAAGCCGATGAGATGGCCGACGATGCCGCGGCGCCCGAGCGCCTGGACGGGTGGCGAGTTGGCGCCGTCGTCGCCGATCAGCTGGACGCCGATGTGCAGATCGCGCAGGCGAGGATCGTTGAAGGACGTGATTTCCGGCGCATCCTTTCGTGTCACGAAGACGTAGGAAGACCGGTAGTAGGGCGCGGTGGTGCGCAGCATTTCGAGATTGGCGGGTGTGCCGGGCACCAGATCGCACAGGCCGGCTTTCAGCGTGTTGCGCACAAAGCCGCGCCGCTGTGCCCACCATGTGTAGGAAACAGTCGCACCAAGCTCCTCGGCGACGAGTTCGGCAATCTTGTTTTCAAAGCCCTCCCTGGCGGCATTGGAGAACGGCATGTTGTTGGGATCGGCGCAGATTCTCAATTCGCGCGCATCGGCAAGGGGGGCAACAAGCGAGAGCGCCAGTGCACCGACCGCGGCGGCAAGCCGCCACGGTCGCGTTCTCCGTGGCCGCGCAACTCGGCCGATCGTCTCAAGGCAGCCGGAACACATACAGCGTACCTCCCGGCGTGGTTACATCCTTCAGATCCTTCATGACGTTGACGAAGCCCAGCGCGGCGGTGGCGTCGCGCGGGTCGAGATCGCCGGATACGATCGCCCCAGCCCAGCCACCAACGCCCGAAAGGACCGCGACATATTGGTGCCCGTCTGGGCCGCGATAGGTGATCGGCTGGCCGATGATGCCGGACGACGTCTTGAACTGCCAAAGCAGCGCGCCGGTCCTGGCGCTGACCGCCTTGAACCAGCCTTCCATCGTGCCATAGAACACGACATTGCCGGCGGTGGCGACGGCGCCGCTCCACACCGGAAAGTTCTCCTTCAGGCTCCACGCCGGCTTGGCGGCGGCGACATCCCAGGCGGTGAAAGCGCCGCGATTGCCGCCCGGCCCCGGAATAATGCGCACGTTCATGCCGACATAGGGCGTCCCGGCGATGTAATTCACCTCGACGCCTTCTTCGTCCATGCACATGTTATTGTGCGGAATGTAGAGCAGGCCGGTCTTTGGCGAGAACGCCGAAGGCTGCCAGTCCTTTAGCCCGGATGCGGTGGGGCAGATGTCGCGCACGACCTTGCCGGTGCCGGTTTTTTTGTCGGGATTTACAATCAGCCGGCCGGTCTTGAGGTCGACGCCCTTGCTGGAATTGACAGGCCCGAACGGCACCGCCGACAATACCTCCCCCGTCGTGCGGTCCAGCAAATAGACATAGCCGTTGCGTTCCGGTCGGACCAGGACCTTGCGGAGCTTGCCCTGCCAAGTCATGTCGAGCAGCACCTGCTCGTTGATGCCGTCGTAATCATGGAGGTCGTGCGGGGTCCATTGATAGAACCATTTGGCTGCGCCGGTGTCGGGATCGCGGGCAAAGATGCCGGCGGTCCATTTGTTGTCGCCGGGCCTCAGATCCGGATTCCACGGGCCGGGATTTCCGGTGCCGTGGAAGATAAGGTTCAGATCCGGATCATAGGAGATCCAGCCCCACACATTGCCGCCGCCGATCTTCCACGCATCGGGCGGCCATGACGTCACGCCGAGATCCTTGCCCTTGTCCATGTCGTAATGCGGCTTGAAATCGGGGCCGATCAGCACCTCGGCGTCCGGGCCGGTGTTGTAGGCCGTCCAGACGACGTGCCCGTCGCCGGCGTCGAGCGCCTTGATCCAGCCGCGCACGCCCATTTCGCCGCCGGAATTGCCGACCAGCACCTTGCCCTTGACCACCAGCGGCGCCATGGTGATGGTCTCGCCGATATTGATGTTGCCGATATGGGTGTTCCAGACCGGTTTGCCGGTGGCTGCATCAACGGCGATGGTATGGCCGTCGAGCGTGTTGAAATAGATGCGCCCGTCGAAGAAGACCGCACCGCGGTTGACCACGTCGCAACAGGCAACGCCCTGCGCCGCAGGCTCGGGATTCGGCTCGAATTTCCACTTCATCGGCGCGCCGGGCTTGGTAAGGTCAAGCGCGTAGAGGATGTTGGGAAACGGCGTCACGATGTACATCGTGTTGCCGACGACCAGGGGCGCAGCCTCCTGGCCCTTGTTGACGCCAGTGGAGAATGTGAAGGCCACCTGCAGGTTCTTGACGTTGTCCTCGGTGATTTCCGCAAGTTCGCTGTAGCGGGTCGAGGCGTAGTTCTTTGCCGGCATCGCCCACTGGCCGTCGTCGGGCGGAGCAGCTGCGGACGGCGGATTTATCGCAAAGCTTGACGTTGACTGAGCAACCGCCGTGGTAACTAGCGCGAAGCCTGCCAGCAGCGTCCATCCCAGCATCGCAGCCATTGGCCTTTCTCCCCTTTTGGCTGACACACTGGTTTTCGCTGCCACCTGTCGCACTTGCCTCATTAGCGTATCGACCCGCCGACACCGGCGCCAAGCTCTGCGGCTACGTCCGCCTCGGTTCCGGCACACAATGGATGGCCCCAGCCGGAAGCGCTCTTGCCGCCGGGATCGAGGTCGAAAATGATAGCGTCCTTGCGGTTTGGGTTGACGCCGGCCGGTACCTTGTCCAGCCCGAGTGCGGCCCGCACCCGCCAGGCGACATTGTGGTCGGCACAAGAGGAATCGCCGCTTATCCCGAGGGCCCCGACGATCCCCTTGCCGTCGTAGAGAGCCAGGCCACCGCCAAACACGACGACACCGCCGATGGGCTTTCCCAGCAATGGATCGCTGGAACTTCCATACGTAGAAGGATCGCCCGCATAGGCTGCCGCCTGATTGACCGGATTGGTGGCCAGGAGGCCGAATAGAGGACCGCCGGGCTGCACCGGCGCGTAGAGGTTCGCGGTGGACAAAGCCATCTGCGCGAGGCTGAGCCCGTTGGCCGTATTGGCTTTTTCGGCGGCGATCAGTCGGCTGCCGGGCCACTGGGCGTCGGCGGTAGGCCCGCTGAAGGCGACGGCGCAGACAGTTCCGTCGCGAGCCACGATTGCCGCCCATTCATTGGTATCGAAGCCGCCATTGCCGGGGCCGCCGCTGGCTTTGACGTTGGCCTTGAGGGCGGCCAGCAATTTGTCATGGTCGGCCGGGCAAGGTGCTTGAGCCCAAGCCTTTTGCTGGACGGCGCCGATTGTAAGCAGGAACAGACATAATGCTACTGAGACAATCCGATGGCGATCCATTAGCTGCGCCGTCTTTGTTGAACACTCCCAACGCGCGAGAGGCGCAGAAGTGCCAAATGGAATGAAATAAATGTCGGATTCCGTCGGCCAAACTCGGCGGCCGGCGCTCGGGATAGTTGATCCGGGCGTTCTCATTCAACCGCAAATCGGAGTTATTCCCGCGGTGGTCGGGCTCGGCCGGAACGGAGGGCGCTGTTCGCAGTTGTGTCGGATGCTGTCTGCAGTCGAGCAACTGGCTCAATCGGTGAAAGAGCGGCGAGCGGTCTTGTTCGTTGGCGCCGGAGTATCGATGAGCGTCGGCTTACCGTCCTGGCAAAAGCTCATCGAGCACATGCAAAACGAGCTCGGCCTCGACGAGGACATGATCGGCGCACCGGAGGCCAACTATCAGGCCCTTGCCGAATATTACCGGCTGAAGCAGGGGAGCCTCGGCCCTTTGCGCAGCTGGATGGATCGCGAATGGAGCGTATCGCGGGAAAAAGTGCGGGGCTCGGCGATCCACAAGCTTATCGTGTCGCTCGATTTTCCGATCATCTACACCACCAATTATGATCGCAACCTCGAGGTTGCCTTCGAGATCCATGGCCGGCCCTTTGTGAAAGTGGCCAATGCAAAGGACTTGCCCAAGACAACAGGCGAGGTCACCCAGATCATCAAATTCCACGGCGATTTCGACGACGACAAATCGCTGGTTCTGGCGGAGACCGATTATTTTGAACGGCTGTCGTTCGATTCGCCGCTCGATGTGAAATTTCGGGCCGACGCGCTGGGGCGCACCATCCTGTTCATCGGCTACAGCATGTCCGACATGAACATCCGTCTGCTGCTGCATAGGCTTTGGCAGACCTGGCAGCGGTCGGGCTACGAGAAGAGCCGTCCGAAATCCTTCATCTTCATGTCGCAGCCGAGCATCGTCCAGGAGGCTGTTCTCGGCCGCTGGGGCATCGATATGCTGACCGAAGAGGCCGACGATCCGGAGGACGCGCTGCTCGCATTCCTGAACGAACTCAAGGACAGGGTCGGCCGGCCAGACGGCGCCTGAAAAGCCTGCGCCGTGACGAAGCTGTGGGGAACCGGCCGGCCCAATGTGAGTTGGGGAGGCTAAGTCTCACGGGATCAAGCCTGTATGAACGAACGCAAACACAAACGAAGAGTGCATATCAAACATGGCCTGTCGGCCGAGCAGGTCTATGAGATCAATTTCTTTGCCCGCAAATGCGGCCTGACCAGGGATGAAGCGCTCAAGATGATGCGAGATGCCGGTCGGTTGAAGGATAGCGCGAAGGCATCTTACCAAACCTGGGCGAAGTAGCGGCATGGATCCCGCCTCTTGGGCGGCCTTTCTCGGGACGGTCATCTTGATGCAGATGCCGCCGGGGCCTGACAGTCTGCTGGTGATGGCGCGTGGCATCGGGCAGGGCCGGGAGGTTGCCCTGTTAACCGTTCTGGGCATGACCCTCGGCGCCGGCATGGTCCAGTTGCCGCTCCTTGCCCTCGGCATATCGTCGCTGCTCCAGGCGTCGCCCCTTGCCTTTGCCATGCTTCGCTGGATGGGCGCGGCCTATCTCGTTTGGCTTGGATCACGTTTGGTATTGTTGCCGTCGGACGGGGTCGAAGTCGAGAAGCCTGCGGCCGTCGGGCCGCTCGCGGCTGCGCGCGAAGGGATGATCGCCAATCTGGTAAATCCCTGGCCGATAACCTTCATGGTGGCTTTCCTTCCACAGTTCGTCGATCCGGCTCGCGGATCGGTTACACTGCAATTGCTGCTGCTCGGAGGCACCCAGAAGATGACCGGTGTGCTGGTGCTGGGCACATATGCGCTCGCATCCGGCACGCTCGGGGCCTGGATCATGAGGCGACCGAAGGTAAGGCTCTGGCAGCAGCGCGTGGCAGGCTGCTTCGTCGTCGGTCTCGGTATCCGCATGGCACTCGGTGGTGGCGCACACCGCTGAGGATCGAGCGATGCACCGGCGGTGCGTCATGGAACATCCGCCGACAATTTTCGTTGACATGCTCCACAAGGCGAAGAGGTCGAGCATGTCGAAGGTCCAAGCCGCCACCCCGGAGCGTTTGCAGCAGCTCAGGCTCGAGGCGACAGCGCACTTTGCGCCGCTCATATTGCGCGAGGCACTGGTGCGTCTCTGCCGGGCGTGTGGAAGCGAGAGCCTCGAACGGTTCGAAAAGACCATGGTCGACCAAATCGAGGCATCGCGTGACGAAAAGGCCGATTTCGACACAATGAAGGAATTTGCCATCGAACAGCTCTATGGCTGGATTCGAGAAGTCAGGTCTTCACCGGACATGACACAGCCGCTGGAGAATGTAGACACCCGAAGGACCCCTGGCCGCTCGGAGGAGCCGCAGACGCTAGAAGACCAGCTGCAGGCGGGTCTGGAGGATTCTTTCCCGGCAAGCGACCCGCCGGCTGTTGTTTCCACCGCGATCCCCGGCGGATCGAAGAAGCTGGTCGGAACCGACGAGGTCCTCAGGCAGCAGCGGAAGAAAAAGGCCGAGGAAGCCAGCCATTCGCGATAAACGGCACTGCGGGGAAGCAGCCTGCCAGCTCACCCGCCGTCCGGCATGAAGGCTGTCGGGGCATGCGTGTCATGCGGCTCGCCTTCGACAAGAATCTTCGCTTCCAAAGCCGCGTCGATAAATGCTTCGCGGGCTTCCGCTGCCGTAATCTGGCCGATCTGGGCGCCATCCAATGCATCTGCCGCCATCAGCGACAACGGGGCATTGCGGGCAGGCCATTTCTCGCTTTTGAGGCAGTAAGAAGCCTCGAAAACGGAGCTGACCATTCGCGATCGGCCCGGCTTGCCGAAGTAGATGCAAACCGGAGCATCGAACTTTATCTCCAGCATGGCGGTCCTCCCGATTTAACCACCCTTGATATAAATTAGCCTCAGCGGGTCACATGGCCTGCTGGGCATTTTAGCCGACATCGCGAACCTCAGTGGGATTGGTGCCTGCTGGTATTTCGGCGGCGACATCGTGCGCCAGAATGCCCGCTTTTTGGGCGAATGCTTCGAACGCCGCGCGCACCGTCTCGGCATCGACCTCGTCAGCCAGCCCGGCGCGACAGGCGTTGAACGCCGCCATGTGCGCCGGGCCGCGGCTCGGCCATTCGTTTAAGACGTCATAGGCCTGCCACATATTTTCGACATGGCGAGGGAAACCAAGGCCGACAAGAATTGGAACGGGGCGGCCAAACGAGCTTTTTGTCATCTGTGTCTCCGCGAAAGTGCCTGTCGCATCAACGCTCGATGCGGACACGAGGCCGATGCCCGTTAACGCGGGATTGGTGCACGGGTTGCAGCGGATTTGTTCGATCGTGCGCCGGCCGATGCTGGCGTCACTTGTTGGTCCGCATCTTTTGCCGGGGATTGATACCGCCTTGAGGCGTGGTGTCGTTCTCGACATCGCCTTCGAACGTGTTGTCGCCCTGATCGAGCCGGTCGCCCTCCTTGATCGTGCCCTTGGAACTGCCGATGCCGGGATCGTTGGCAAGGTCGCTATCGGCCGGCGTTTTGCCTTTGGCGTGCTTGTTTCCTGTCATGGATTCCTCCTGTTTTGAGGTGGCGGACTGTCCTTGAGGTGGCGGCCAAGGCTCGCTGCGAATCGCGTTTCGACGCGCCAATGGCGGTCCCCCGGATTTTCGGACGACCTCGATTCGAACTCCGCGATACCGGTGGTTGTTCCGTCAAAAATATCGCCGCCGGCTGGAGTGCCCAGCCAAGCCTCTCCGGTTTCTGGAGCCGGGTGATTTTCGCCAGCCGGAACGATCTTTCGCCCAATGCATTTAACTGGTCTGCGCTCACGAACTCATTCTGGACGGGAGCTGGACCATTGCCACCCACAGCCTACGCCTTCGCGACCCGCGAAACCGAAGAAGTTTCCATCGTCCACCTCATACCCGCCTTAAGGGCTTTCGCGCGTACTTTCTGCCGCACCCCCGATGATGCAGACGACCTGGTCCAGGAGACGCTGACCAAGGGACTGGCCAACATCGACAAGTTCGAGGCTGGAACGCGCATGAAGTCATGGCTCTTCACCATCATGCGCAACACCTACTACACGCGTGTCAGAGCCGCAGTGAGGGAAGCGCCTGGCCTGCTCGACTGCGCTTCGCTGCGGCCGATCTCGGAAGCGACGCAGGAATGGTCCGTACAGGGCAAGGAAGTCCACCAGGCCATCCAGAGCCTTCCCGAGCACCAGCGCGAGGTTCTGATGCTGATAGGCGTGCTGGGCGTCAGCTATGAGGAGACTGCCGAAATATGCGGTTGCGCGGTGGGAACCGTGAAAAGCCGGCTCAACCGCGCACGCGCCGGCGTGCTGGAATACCTTGGCGAAAGTTCCTCGCAAACGCTGATGGAAAGGCGCAGCTATCTATCCGAAGGACAATTGGACTTCGAAGCCGAGAGGCGCCGCTAATACATGTCACGCTAATTGCTGGTTTCGCGCAATCGTCTTTCCACAAGCGCGTTCTGCAATTCAATCGCAAGTTTGGTCAGCCGGTCAGGAACCCTTTCCTGTTCGATGGCCGCAAGCAAGGAAGCGATTTCCCGGTCTATCCTCAGATCGGCACGCGTGCTGACGGAATCTTCCCTTGAGCGAGACATCGCGTTCTCTTGGCAAATGTTAGTCCCTTCACCTCACTCTGGTGGCAACAGTGCGAGTTTGCAAGAATTTGCAAGCTATCCATGCGACCGGCTTCGGTCCTTGCACAGCTTCGTCAGCGGTTGGCTCTCGCTGCGTTTTCAATTGCTCACCGGCTGCAAGCCACATGCCGCCGCAACGATCAGTCTTCAGGCCGTCGATCCGCTGAATGATCCTGGTACTGCTCGGACTTGACCCGATTGCCGTCGAGCCCACGCTCCTTGCTGTGCTGCTTCTTGTCTCTGTTGGACAGAACAGCGTTCTCTCCGATCTTGTCCTTGGGAAGATCGGTCATTGCGCCAGCGCCAGCGCCTTTGCCATGACTGCCGCGACCGACGTGCTTCTTGCTGCCGGACGCCATCTTATCCTCCTTCATACTGTCGAATAGCGGCTTTTCCTGTTCGGCATCCGAACCAGCGTTGGGCCACAATGTTCCGCTGGAAATCGTAAGCAGGAAGGCATCGCCGTCCCAGTGCCGGAACGGCTTTTCGCCGTCGACGAGGATTTGCATGCCATTTGCATTGGCGAAGTTATGAACGTCGGCGCGATCCAGCGCCGGCGATCCGCGATATGAATAATTCAAAAGCACGGCCATGCCCGGCCTCTTCAGCACGCGCCCGATTTCCACGAAATGCCGTTCGGCGAGGCCGGCCAGCACCAAATAGGGAAAGCTGTCGACGGCCAGCACGCGGTCGAAGCTCGCATTGCCGAAATCGGCAAGATCGAAACCTTGGGTAGGGCGAAATTCCACATTGCCGAGCCCGGCGCATCGCCGGCGAGCGATCGAGATCATCGCCGCGGATATGTCGATGCCGACGATCCGGTGCGATAGAGCGGAGAGCGCCTGTTCGAAGCGACCGATACCACAGCCAATATCCAGGATGTCGTTATTTGCGCCGCTAAAACCTCGCCTCTCCAGCCATGCAACGATCTCAGCCGTAGCGGCCGAGAGCTTTTCCTCGTTGCCCAGCGACGACAGCTGGACGCTCGCCGCCGGGGAGATCGCCGCCGCCGCGTCAAACCCGGCTGCCAGCCGCTTGACGACCGCATCGCCGGTCTCTCCCTCACCGCGTTCGTGCCGAACGGCAGCACCCGTTTTGCGCAGCGTGGCGAAGATCTCGGGCCTGCGCTGAAGCAGGTCGGCAATCCGCTGTAGTTTTGCCGTCTTTCGCGGTTCGGCCGAGTGCATGTCTTGCGCAATCTTCGCCAGTTCTGCGGCTTCGATTCCTGTCTCGAAACGGAGAGCCAGCCTGGCGATGACGGCTTCGACGCCGGCACCATCTGCCATGCATTCCTCCAGCACCCGCCTTGCTGATGTCGACCACCGAGATCCCGGTTGGGTCGCGCTCATCGCCCTTTGCTCCGCGTCCAGATCTTGCGCATCGTCCACCGGTCGACGGCGCCCCAGCTGTATTTGTAGGCCTCTTGTCCGCGCAGAAAATCGAACTCTTCCGCGCCTTCGCAGATCGCCTGCCTTATCGCCTGGCCGATGAGCAGCGCGCCGGGACTTTCCTCCGCATAGGCCGGATCGAAGCCACCGAGGTAAGCGTAAGCGCGGCCGCGATGATGGAACCCGTAATAAGCGCCCACGACCGCATCGCCGATCATGATCAGCCAGCATCGGGCAAGCGCTTGGGCGGCCATTTCCGGCAGCGCCTGACGGTGGAATTCTTCCACGCGGGTATCGCACAGGACGCCGTCGCCGTTTCCGGCCCAGCGCGCGCGGTGGAGGCGGATCAAATGATCGAGGAATGTCTGCGGATCGGACAAAACGGGTTCGATGGCGACCCGGCCACGTCTCGAAGCGGCTCTATGGGCGCGGCGCAATTGGCGCCGTCGCCGCGCCGGAACACAGCTTAGAAGCGTCTCATCGCCCGTGAGGGAAAGCACCGGGCAAGCAGCGTGGCCGACAGCCTGGCACGTTTCGAGCGCGGCATGCCTGATGGCGAGGCCGGCACCGCCGGCCGGCAGATCCGGCAAGATCCACTGTGACCAGCCGATGGAAAGAACCGAGCCGGCGATGACGGCGCCGACCGGTTCGGCGATCTCGGGAAGACAAAGAACGTCCAGATAGTCGCTCAACGAAATCCCGAGCGGAAGCAACCGCGCGCCGGCTTCCTGGCATTCCAGATAGAGTGGCGCCAGGCCGACCAGATCGTCGCCTCGCCAGACGGCGACCGTCGCAAGGTCGCCGGGAGCGAATGTCCGCCACCACGGCACCAGCCATGCGGGAGACTGGAACGGCGTCGCCGAGGGACTGCGCGACCAGAGTTCCCACCAGTGTGGCCCGAGGGCTTCGAGGCCCGCCGCATCGTCGATGATCTCGCTGCGGAGCATGTCCCGCTCACTTCGCCGCCGCGAGCTGTCCGCTGTCTGTGCCGAGCCGTGCCAGCGCCCGATAGGCGTCCATGTAGGAGGAGACCATGCGGTCGAGTGAAAAGCGGCGCCGCGCCTCGGCCCGGCAGGTCTCAGGGTCCAGGCCGGGTGCGGCAACGATGGCTTCCGCCATTTCGTCGACATCTCTGACGAGATACCCCGTCTTGCCATGCTCGACCACATCCGGCAGTGCGCCATTCGGGAAGGCCACCACGGGGGTGCCGCAGGCGAGTGCCTCCATGGCGACGAGAGAACTGGTTTCCGCGGCAAGGCTCGGGACGACCAGGCAGCGGGCTGTGTTGAGCAGGCGCCGCTTGGCGACAAAGCCGAGCGGACCGAGGAAG
Organism: Mesorhizobium sp. M0815; assembly: GCF_040319995.1. Lineage (NCBI taxonomy): Bacteria > Pseudomonadati > Pseudomonadota > Alphaproteobacteria > Hyphomicrobiales > Phyllobacteriaceae > Mesorhizobium > Mesorhizobium sp. M0815. The sequence continues at coordinate 28,852 of NZ_JAMYOU010000010.1, forward strand.
CGGCGCCGACTGTCCAGCCGCGGCTCGACCTCGTCGCGAAAATACGCTGTGTGGGTTTCGTAGGGATAGACTTTGCCGCCGATGACCAGCGGTACGTTGGCCTTCTTGGCTGCGTCAAGCGCCAGATGAATGCCCTTTTCCGGGCAGATTCGGCTGAGCACGAGCGCAAACTCACGCTTGACCTGTGGCTCGCTCAGCGCGTCGATGTCCACTCCGTTGGGGATCGGCCCGATCAGCCTGGCGCCCGGTGGCGCGGTTCGTTGCTGAGCCGCCGATACCGCATGCAGCCACAGATCCTCTCGCGCCGGACTGAGAGCATCGGCCGGATACCAGTCGAGCGGCAGGTGCAAGGTCACCAATGTCGGCCCATCGCCCGGCAGATAGGCATCGAAATCGATGCCATGCAAATGAACCGCGTCGATTGGCCAGCGTGCGCGTGCGGTAGCTATTGCTGCGCGATGAGCACGCTGGGCCCGGCGCTTCGCCGCTTCATCGAGCACGCCCGGTTCGGCCGGCGTCTCGATGAGGACACCCGCAGCGCGCGAGCCCTGGCAGCCGATCACGATCGAACGGTGTCCGGCCTGTACGAGCGCCTGATCGAGCATCGACAGCACCTGCTCGGCGCCGCCGACCGCATCCGGCCCGACCGGGGCGAGGGGATAGGCGACGTTGAGGACGGTGAGCGTCATGGCTGGCGAGCCGAAGCTCCTCACGCTGCGGAGGCGCGCTGCCTGCCGGCGGAAGGGGCAGCGATGCTGCCGGCATAGCGGCGCGTCATTGCCGCGCAGAATTCGGCGAATTCCGCCGGCACCAGCGGCGGGCTGGCGTGGTGCGGCATCATTCCGCGGTGTTCCGGCGTGAAGCAGAAGGTGACCGTCACGTCGAAGTCGGCCAACGCCTCCATTTGCCGGTCGAACCAGTCAAGTGCGTTCGGCCTGAAACTGTCGGCCCAGGAAAGCCCGGTGCGCAGATTGGTGACGCCGAGCCGTTTCATCCAGGCGACGGCGTCATCCAGCCGGTGATCTTCGAAATGGAACCACTGCACCAGTCCCATTGCCGGCGCGTGGTGCAGGAATTCCTCGAGCGCGGGCTTTGGCGTGCCGTCCTGGCGCAGCAGGCCCATGTAGAAATGGCGGTAGTAGGAAGAGCCTTCCGCCTCGCGATGGCGCGTCGTCGCTTCCCATTCGCGCGGCAGGTCGTAGAGGCTATACCATTGGATGCGCGGTGCGTTGCCGATCAGCAGTTCCGCTGTCCGGCGCAGGCCCCAGGCCTGTACCTCCTCGGCACCGAAGGTCGACACGCCGACCTCGCTGACCCATACCGGAAGATCGGTGACAGCCGAAATTTCGCCAATCTTCTGCGGCCATTCGTGGATCTGCCAGAGGTTCCAGTCGAGCGGAAAGCCGTGCACGGCGACCGCGTCGACATGATCGAGCACGCCGAATTCCTGCATCCGTGTTATGAAGGCGGCGTCGATCGGCGAGATGCCGCCAAGGACCTTGGTCAAGGCCGGATTCTCCGACGCTATCGCGTCGGCGGCCAGGATTGCCATGTTGGCGAAGCGGCTCCAGTCGGGATCGAGCTCTGGATCCCAGTGGGATTTGTTGTTTGGCTCGTTCCAGATCATCGCGGCTTCAATCATTTATCTGTCCTTTCGACGGGTAGATGGCGCCGCCGCCGGCCGGTACGTCGGCGGTGCGGCAGAAATAGACCTCCTGCTCGGGTTGCAGCACGATCTCGAAGCCGGCGCTGCGCAGCATGGCTTCGGTGCAGGCGCGATTGGGAATCCACCAGTTGGTCGGGTCGTCGGCATAACGATGCTCGATGAAATGCAGCTTTGGGAACTCCGGCCGGTCGAACAGGTCGTGCGTCCAGAAATGATAATTCTGCTCGAGTGCCGGCACGTCGGTGCTGCCGCGCTGCATCGACTGGAAAATCATCAGGTCGTCGGCAACGTGCTCCCGGATCAGATCGAGAGCGAGCAAGGGATGGCGCAAATGGTAGAGCACTCCCATGAACAGCACGATGTCGAACCGCTCACGCAGCGCGCCAACGTCGTAGACCGAGAGCTGCTGGAATTCGATGTCGCAGTCCGCAACCTCAGCGGCAAAGCGCGCCTGCGCAAGGTATGCCTCGTCGAAGTCGATGCCGAGCACGCGACCGGCGCCGCGGCGTTTCATCTCGATAGAGTAGAAACCTGCATTGCAGCCTATGTCGAGCACCGCCTTGCCGGAAAGATCGGCGGGAATGGCGTCGGCGAATTTGCGCCATTTGATCAGCGGGTAATTGCCGAGGAAATGATCGGGAGCCGTTTCCACGCCGGCCAGCTCCATATTGTGGAACCATGGGCCGAGCGCATCGATGCGGCGGCGGATTTCGGCATCGGAATGCAGCATGGCTAGCCTCCTTCGCCTGCGAGGATAGGGACGTGCTGGTGGCCGGGCAGCGTCATGGCGGCTTGGTCGTCCTTGGTACCGGCGGCGCTTTCGAGCAGCCGAAGTGCCGTACGATAGCCGTTGAACGTACCGACGTCGACATAGGCGGTGCCAGCCTTGATGCCATGCGCTTCACCCCCGGCGGCCAGATAGGCATTGACCAGCGTGCCGATATATTCGTCGCACCGGTCCCGCTCCCGCCACAGCGCGGCAAGCCGGTGAAGGGTGTGGCCGGGCATCTTAAACGCACCCCAGATCCAGTTCGACGCGGCATTCTGCTGCTTGACCTGGATTTGCTTCACCCGGTCGTCCTGGTCGACAACGACGGCATCGAAGAATTCCGGCTGGTCCACCGGAAACAGCAGGAAGGACAGGCCGTCGTCCGGGAGAGCCAGGAAGCCGTCTTCGGGAAACCAGATTGTATCGGGAAGCCCGACCAGAACGGTCTCGTCGGCTCCGACGAGCGGTGCGGCGCGGAAGATGGCGTCGCAAAGGCCGACTGGAGAGGGCTGCACCACGAACAGCGCCGCCGCATCGGCATAGCCGGCAGAATAATATTCGAGGATATCCGACTTACCCGAACCGATGACAAAGCAGATCTTGTCGGCCCCCGCGCGCACCATGCGGCGCACCAGGTATTCGCTCACCGCGCAAGGCCGCTCGGTGTTGCCGTCGATGCGGCTGCCGACCGGCAGCAGTTCCTTCGAAAAGCCGAGCGGCTGGATGCGGCTTCCCCGCCCGGCGGCGGGCACAATGCCCAACATCAAACTGCCTCCTTCAACGGCTCGCCACGCGTGGAGCCGTGCAGTGCATCGGACAGGATGCGGTCGAATTCCTTCGCCCGCCGCGCCGAGGTGTGTTCGTCCAGCACCCGCTCGCGCGCCCGGCGGCGGATCGCGTCAAGCTCGGCGTCGGGCAGGTCGAGCGCGGCGACCACGTCGTCGGTGCTGTTGGCCACGACGATCTCTTCGCCGGGCCGGAAGAAGGCCTCCAGTCCCGGCCACGTGTCGCTCACCATCGCAGCACCGCACGCGGCGGCTTCGAATAGCCGGCCGGAAGGACACCAGCCCCTTTCGGCCATCGCCTCGCGGGTCACGTTCAGGGTCAGCCGTGATGATGAAAAGAAGGCGGGGTGTTCGGCGGGCGGCAGGTGACGGACGAAGAAAATATTGTCGCTCCACGGGAATTCTTGCGGATATTGTGCGCCGCCAATGATGAAACGGCGATCCGGCAGGCGCGCAGCCGGACTGACCAGCAGCCTTTCGACCCCGGTCTGGCGGTCTGCCGCATACGTCCCGAGATAGGAAAGGTCGCCGGCAAACTCCGGCTTGGGCGGGGCCGGCCGGTGTCGCTCTGGATCGACATGGCCGTAGAGTGGCATGACGCGGCGCGCGCCCAGCATCGTCTTCAGCGCATCGATCGCGGTTCCTCCCGTGTAGCTCAGCACGAGGTCGAAATCCCGAAGCCCTTCCGGCCCGAAATAGGCCGGAGGCTCACCTTGTTCGATTCGCGCCAGCGTCACCGGCGTGTCTAGGTCATAGAAGACCTTCAGCCCGCGACAGGCCTGGTGGGCAAAGCGCGACGCGCTCACCGCATCGGGGCAATAGGAGGTGACGATGACGACATCGGCCTCATTCACCGCCTGCTCGGCAGCGCTCTGGATGTCCTGCCAGTCCGGATAAAGGACAATGCTGCCGCCATCCAGCTGGTCGAGGTCGCGCGTCCCGGCATAATAGGGAGTGTTGCGTTCGAAGAAGGTGATGGACCAGCCCAGCCCGGCCATCGCCCGGATCAATCCGCGCCACAGCGTGGCGTGCCCGTTGCCCCACGACGATGTCACGGTAAGACCGAAAATGACCATGCGCATCCGGCAATTCCTCGTCAGGCAGCTTCGTTGAGTCTGATCAGCTTCGACCCCCAGTCTCCCCAAACAACCGTGGTGATCGACGCTGGGTCGATATCGAAACGAAAGCAGTTCCCCAGCGACAGGCCGAGCACTTTGCACACGGCGGCCTTGATGACGTCGGCATGGCTGACCAGTGCAACGCACTGGTTCTGGTATGTTCCGCGGACCTGCTCGATCAGCGAGACGACGCGTTGCTGCACGTCCAGCATGGTCTCGCCGCTCGGTGTTCTCGCCTGCTGGCGCTGGTCGTTCCACACCCGCCAGTCGGCATCCTGGTTCAGTTCTTCGAAGGTCTTTCCCGACCAGGTGCCGAAGTCGATCTCATCGAGTTCCTCGCGGATCACGATTTCACCGGCATTGCAGGCGAGTGCAATCGGATTGGCCGTCTCCTGCGTGCGTTCGCGCGGGCTACAAAAGATTGCCGCTATCGCCTCGCGTGCCATACGGTCAGCCAGATGCGAGGCCTGTGCCCTGCCGGCTTCGCCGAGGCAAACGCCCGCCATCCGTCCGGCAAGATAACAGCCGACATTGTCATGCGCGGCGTGGCGGACCAGAAAGAACGTCGTCATCATTCCGCGGCATCGAGCATCGGCTCGTCCTTACCGGCGATGAAAGAGAGCGTGCGCTGGCGGGCTTCCGCGTCGGTGAACTGCTCGGGCGGCGATTTCATGAAATAGCTGCAGGGACCGGTCAGCGCGCCTGCGATGCCGCGGTCGAGCGCCAGCTTGGCGCAACGCACCGCATCGATCACGACCCCGGCCGAGTTGGGCGAATCCCACACTTCCAGCTTGAGCTCGGCATTCAGCGGCACACCGCCGAAGGTCGTGCCTTCGACCCGGATATAGGCCCACTTGCGGTCGGTCAGCCACGGCACGTGGTCGCTCGGCCCGACGTGAATGTTGCCGGGCTCCAAGGGAACATCGATCTGGCTGGTGACGGATTGCGTCTTTGAGATCTTCTTCGATTCCAGCCGCTCGCGCTCCAGCATGTTGAGGAAATCGGTGTTGCCGCCGAAATTGAGCTGGTAGGTGCGATCGATACGCACGCCGCGCTCACGAAACAGGTTGGCAAGCAGACGATGTACGATCGTCGCACCGACCTGGCTCTTGATGTCGTCGCCGATCAGCGGCAGGCCGTGTTGCTCGAAGCGGCGGCGCCACTCCGGCCGCGAGGCGATGAAGACTGGTATGCAGTTGACGAAGGCGCAGCCCGCATCGAGCGCGCACTCGGCATAAAAGCGCGTTGCCTCCTCCGAGCCGACTGGCAGATAGGACACCAGGATTTCGGCGCCGCTGTCGGCGAGGATCTTGCCGACATTGGCGACCGGCTCGTCGGCCTCCTCGATCTCGTCGCGCAGATATTTGCCGATGCCGTCCAGCGTCGGTCCGCGTTCGACGCGAGCGCCGGTAGGCGCCACATTGGCAAAGCGGAAAGTATTGTTCGGCGCGCTGTAGATCGCGTCTGCCACATCGCGTCCGACCTTGCCCTTGGCGACGTCGAATGCGCAGACCACTTCAATGTCCTTGACATGGTAGCCGCCAAGATCGGCGTGCATCAGCCCGGGTATGGGCTCATTGCTCCTTGCGTCGCGGTAATAGGTGATGCCCTGAACAAGGGAGGAAGCGCAGTTGCCGACGCCGACTATACCGATTCGAACTTTCTTCGATCCCACGAAACCGCTGCCTATGCTGTTGAAGGTAAGTTCTTCGTGCCAAACCGCCTTCCTCCCGGATTGTTCCTTGCCGGCTGCAAAAATCGTGCAACCGATAGTGGATCAAAGTAGCGCCCGCCGAGTTGTGCAGCGAAGGGTGAGGCCAACCGGGACGGGACAATGATCGTCTATGGCGACCACAAGCGAATGCAGAGCGCGCAACATGTTCGCGGCTCAGCGTGCAAAGCGGCCGAGCACATTGCCGACATGCCAAGTGGGATCGAACGCCACGCAGCCTTGGTCGGCCTGTTCATCACGGCCTCGGAACTGGTCCAGGGTCTTGCCGATGCTGAATTCGAGGCCAACGGCACGGACAGGAATTCCCGATACCGGATCGCGGGCGCAAATCTCCTGGTCGGCTTGGCCCGGCACGTGGGTAGATCGTGGGACGCCGGATTCACGATCGATGGCCCAGTCGATGCTGACGTGCCGCGAATGTTGGCCGAACTCGAATGCGATGGCGAAATCCTCACCGGCACGGCTGAGGGATATGCTCACTATGCGCTCTATCCGGAAAGCTATTTCGTCGCCGCGCGGCATTCCGGTCTCGATGCGAACACATGCGTAATCGGCATCCGCAGCATCGGCCTGGGGCTTGCAGCGATGGTGGCTGCAGCCATCGGCACGCCAGCACCCGTCAGCGTCCGTCCGACCGGCCACCCGTTTCGCAGGCGGCTTGCCGCCGATCCGGAGCTGATCGGTGGCTGGATGACGAAGCCATCGGCCCGCTTTGCCATCGTCGACGAAGGCCCGGGCCTGTCCGGCAGTTCGTTCCACGCCGTCGTCGCATGGCTGCAGGGGCTAGGCATCGGGGCCGGGCGCATCCATCTGTTCCCCAGCCATTCGGGTGGCGCGGGTCCCGAGGCTTCGGCGGACAGTCGTGAGGCATGGATGCACTGCAAGAAACATACCGCCAACTTTGAACGCACTTTCCCAGCTGGATCCGCTGTCCCGACGCTGCGGGACTGGGTAGCCCTGACGATCGGCAGCACAGCGGTCAGCCTGACCGAAATATCCGGCGGAGAGTGGCGTCGCTTTCGAGACAGGACGGAGGACCATTGGCCACCCGTTCACCGCGGCTTCGAGCGGCGAAAGTTCCTCGCTTCTGCAGGCCGGGAAAAATGGTCGGTCAAGTTCGTTGGCCTGGGCGAAATCGGAATGCACAAGGCCGAGACCGCCAGGAGGCTGCACGATGCAGGCTTTGGCCCGGAAGTCGCCGGGCTGTGCCATGGCTTTCTCGTCGAACGCTGGATCGACGGTACAACGCTGGACCGGGCAAGGCTTTCGAAAGAAAAAGTGGTCGCACATCTCGCGCGCTATCTAGCCTGGCGCGCAGCCAATCTGCCCGCCTCTGAGCCGGGCGCCTCGCTGGAGGCGCTTGCCGACATGGCGGTGCGGAATACAAGTGAGGCGCTGGGCGAAAGCCGCGCGGCGGAGCTGCAGAACTGGTTTTCGACACAGGCTCCACCCAAGAATATGCAGCGGGTCGAGATCGACGGGCGGCTTCATCGGTGGGAGTTCATCCTTTCGCGAGGCGGAACGCTGATCAAGACGGACGCCCTCGACCATTGCCGGTCGCACGATCTGGTCGGCTGTCAGGACATCGCCTGGGACATTGCCGGCGCCCGCGTCGAATACAGCCTCTCCGACGCGGCGACTGCGGCGCTTTGCAAGGCTGTGGAAGCGAGAGCCTCCCGTCCCGTCGATGCCAATCTGGCCCACTACTACGAGCCCTGCTATCTCGCCTTCCAGCTTGGCTTGTGGAGCATGGCTTTACGATCTGGCGATGATCGGGAACAGATCCGGCTGGCGGCCGCGGCAAGACGTTATACGGCGATGTTGCTTCGGTTCCTGGATACCCAAGGGCACCTGCGGCCCTTCGAGCAGGATCAGTCCAGCCGGCGAAGCATATCCGCTTCCTTTTCGAGGATGGCGGCTACCTCTTCCCGCTGAAGATGCGTCAGCATCAGGCTCACGCAACATTCCAGATAGGTGATGGAGGCGCGCCGCAGGAAGGCAGCCGTCTCTCTTGCGGCCATTTGCTCGATGTCTTTGGCGGATCGCTTCGGATGCACAAATCGTCTCCGTGCCGGTACCCTGGCCGAACCGGAAGCTGGACGGATTGTTCCCGCGACGAGAAAAAGTGACCGACGATCGGCGCGAAACGACCGTGATCTCCGAGGGGAACGTGGCAAATACTGCCGTCAGGCCGGCAGATTTTGCAGCCGGCCTGATGCAGAATGCACGCTGGTGGCAATTCGCCGTGTTCTGTCGACCGTCTGCGTCGTCTCAAGCTCGGTAAAATAGCTGACTGTATGCATCAAACCTTGCCTGAGCGGCACTTTTGGCGACCAGCCGAGAAGCTTCTTTGCACGGGAAATGTCGGGTTGCCGACGACGAGGATCGTCTTGCGGCAGCGGCAGGAATTTCAAGGCCGATCCGGTTCTGGTCATGCGCCTCACCAGGCCCGCCAATTGCAGGATGGTGAACTCCCCCGGATTGCCCAGATTGACGGGCTGGCGCGGGCTGGGATTGACCTCCATCAACCGGATCAAGCCGTCGACCAGATCGGAAACGTAGCAGAACGACCTGGTCTGCAGCCCGTCGCCGAATATCGTCAGCGGCCGTCTCTCGAGTGCCTGCACGATCAAATTGGAAACAATCCGTCCGTCCGCAGGGTCCATCCTGGGACCATAGGTGTTGAAGATGCGCGCGACACGGATATCGGCTTTTCCCATTCTCAAATAATCGAAGCACAATGTTTCGGCGGTGCGCTTGCCTTCGTCATAGCAGGCGCGGGGGCCGATGCAGTTCACGTGGCCGACATAGTCCTCCTTTTGCGGATGCTGTTCTGGATCGCCATACACTTCGCTGGTGGACGCCTGCAGGAAACGGGCGCCGTTGCGGGCGGCGAGCTCCAGCAGATTGAGCGTCCCGATGACGCAAGTCCGCGTCGTGTGGACCGGGTCGGCCTGATAGCGTGGTGGCGAGGCCGCGCACGCCATGTTGAAAATGCGGTCCACAGGTTCGCCAAGCTCCAAGGGCCGGCAAATGTCTTGCTTGATCAGCCGAAAATCCGGACGATCGGCGATCGATGCAATGTTCTCCATGCGGCCGGTAAGGAAATTGTCGACGCAGATCACGCGCCAGCCGGCCTGGAGCAATGTCTCGCAAAGATGCGAACCGAGGAAGCCTGCGCCGCCGGCGACAAGCACGGTCCTGGTCCGTTCCGCCTTCCTTGATAGCTGCATCTCTATTTTCTCCCGTCTGCGGGTCATGCTGCACTCTCGACATCCAGATCGAGAGCAGAACGTGGCGATTTGGCCCGCGCCAGCAGCGAAACGAATTCGCGGGCTCTCGCGGTGCTTGTGTGGGCTGCCAGGACGAGCGCGCGCGCGTGCCTGGCCATGGCAAGCCGGGCACCGTCGGATTCCCCAGACAGGATGCCGATCACGTCCTCGGTCCTGCGCGCCGTGTGGATTGTCCGCTCCGGAAACAGGCTGTCCAATCCGGTCCAGCAGTCGCTGATGATCGCGGTGCCGCAGGCGGCTGCCTCGAAGAGGCGCACGCTGGGCGACCATCCGGCCGCGATCATGGAACTGCGCGTGACGTTCAACGTGTAGCGTTGGCGGCTATAGAAGACTGCGTGATCTGCCGGTGGCAGGTGTTCGATGCGATCGACATTGTCCGGCCAGGCAATTTCGCGCGGATATTGCGAGCCGGCCACGACGAAGCGGCGCTCCGGCATGCGACGCGCCGGTTCGAACAGCAGCGCCTCCAGCGTCGCCTGGCGGTCGGGGCTGTAGGTGCCGAGATAGCCGAGATCCCAGCGGATTGGATCACCGGTTCCGTGATGCCGTTCCGGGTCGACGGAACAGTAGAGCGGCTCGGCCCGCCTCGCGCCGAATTCCGCCGTCAGACGGGCAAGCGTCGGTCCGCCGGTGAACGAGAAATAGACGTCGAAATACGGGACCTGCCGCCTGGCAATGTACTCGCAATCATCGGTTGAAAGTTTCGCCAGCGTAACCGGCGTGTCGATATCATAGAAGCAGAACTGACCCGTGCACAGGGACGCCACGATGTCGATGATTTCAGGGCCTTCCGGAACGAAGGAGCCGACGACCACGATATCGGCCTCGCGCAGGCAGCGCGCAAAATTGCGGCGAAGATCATCGGTCGTTTCATAGTAGCGCAAGGCGCAGAAATCGGGATCGCGCAGATCCCGGTGACTTGCGTACCACGGCACGTCGCGTTCGAGAAAGGTGACGCGGTGGCCGAGCTCGTGGAGACCTCTAAGCAGCCCCCGAAAAGTCGTGGCGTGGCCGTTTCCCCACGATGAGGAGAGCGACAGGCCAAGAAAGACGATGTCGAGTGGCTTCGTCATTCGGCGGCCTCCACGGTCGGGCGCTCGAAATGGCGCCTGAAAATGGCATCGGCCAAAACGGCCCGTGTCGTATAGGTATGTTCGCCAAGCACCCGCCGAAGCGCAGATGCCCCGATCGCCTTGGCTCGTTCGGCGGTAAGGCTTTGCATCATCTCGGCGACATCCCTGCCGTCGCGCGCGACCAGGATTTCCTCGCCAGGTTTCAGGAACAGGTCCACACCGAGCCAGGCGTCGGTGATGAGGCATGCGCCGGCGCCCGCGGCCTCGAAAACCCGCGTCGCAGGCGAAAAACCGTTGGCCGCCATGCTGTCGCGGCTGATGTTCAGCACCGCCTTGGCCGTGACGTTCAGTGCATTGTGGTCACGCGTGCCGACATGGCCGAGCCATCGGACATTGGCGGGCATCTGCTTGTCGCCCCAGCCCGATCCGCCGAGCAGGAAGCGCTGATCGGCCAGGCGGCTGGCCGGGTCGAGGAAGAAGGCCTCGACGCGCGCCTCGCGGTCCGGCAGCCGGTTACCGAGAAAGGCGAGATCGCAGGCAAAGCGCATATCCTTGCCGACAGGATGATGCGTTTCCGGATCGAGCGCATTGTAGATCGGCACACATTCGGCGGCCCCCATGGCCCGATAGGCCCAGACCACGGGATCGCCGCCGCCATAGGTCAGCACCAGGTCGATTTCCTGCAGCGCGCGATGCAGCGTGTGGTCGGGCTCGTCGCGTAACTGGCCAAGTGTCGCCGGCGCATCGACATCCCAGAACACGGTCAGCGCATCGGCACGGGCGTGATCGAGCACCGCCCGCAGCAGCGCGTCGTCGGCGAAACCGACGCCACTCGCCTTGACGACGATGTCCGCGTCGGCCGCCCGCGCCGCCACCTGCATGAGCGCATTCGGGGTGGCCTCGTAGACGACGACGGCACACCAGTCCGGCGCCTCGATGTCGCGGTTCTTCTGGCGATCGTAGACGTCCGGCTCATAGAAGATGATGTCGTAGCCGAGCCTGGCCAGAGCCTTGAGCAGTCCGCGGTAATAAGTCGCCGCGCCATTCCAATAGGACGACAGCAGGCTCGACCCGTAAAATGCGATCTTCATTCGGCGGCCTCCTTTGCAAGGATCGTATCGGCGGCTTGGCGGTGCCCGCATTCGGCGAGCACGCCGAACAATTCATCCGCCCGATGCCGGCACGTGTGCCGTGAGCGAATAGTCTCGAGGCCCGATGTCGCCAGAGAAGCGGCGAGATCCGCGTCACGCAGCACGGCGCGAAGATGATGCCGCATCTCGAAGCCGGTGTTTGCAAACAGGAAATCGGTGCCCGGCCTGAACAGACGTTCGACATCGGACCACGGCGCCGAAACGAGTGGGATGCCGCAGGCGAGCGCCTCGAACATGCGGATGGTCGGGATGCCGGGCAGGCTTTCGCGATATGGACGCCGCGGGATGTGAACCGTGATGCGGTTCGCCGCGAATGCCTTCGGCACGTCGGCATTGGCGATCCAGCCTTCGTAGCGCAGGCCGGCGGTGGCGAGGTCGGCGAGCGCCTCGCGTGGATAGCGGACGCCGTGGACAGTGCCGCTCAGGCCAAGTTCATGCACCGGGTCGACCAGGAACTCCCTGATTTCGGTGCTGCGCTCGTCGTCGCCCCAATTGCCGATCCAGATCAGGTCGGCGCTACGCTCGATTTCAGGATGCGGCTGGAACAGGTGGTCATCGGCTGCCTCGTGCCAGGTGAAGACCCGCTTGCCCCATCCGGCGCGAAGATAGCTTTCCCGCAGCGCTTCGCCGAAGGCGAGCACGCCATCGTAATGTTCAAGCTGCAAGGCGGAAATCGCTTGCGTGGCCGAGATGGCGCGATGGTGCGTGTCGTGAAACAGCAGCGTGAAACGGCCGCCAATTGCTTTCGCCCTGCCCAGCCGCGCGACAAGGTCCGGCGCGGTCCACTCGTGCACGATCACCACATCGGCATCGGAGATCCAGGCTTCGTGGTCGAAGGCGGCGTCATAGGTGACCGTCATCAACTCCGGAAAATCTTTCCGGAATCGCTCGATCGCGAAGGACCCTTTCTCGGCCAGCAGGTTCGACCGGCTCCAGCCGTCGGCGGGCTCCAGCGCAATCACCTGGTGCCCACGCGCGACCAGCTCGCGCATGATGCCGCGCAGGAAATGTGCGTTGCCGTGGTTCCAGTCGGAAACGATCGAATGGGTGTAGAATAAAAACCGCATAATCAACTATCCGCCATGGTGGCCAGGGCCGCCTTGTCGTAGACGCCGCGCATGGCGGTCGCCTGTCTTGCCAATGAAAATCTGCGGCTTCGGCGGGCGGCTGCCTCACCGAGTTCTCGCCGGCGCTGCGTGTCGCTGCAAAGACCATTGATGCATCTGGCGAGATCGCCCGGATCGCGCGCGTCGTAGAACATGGCCGCCCCGTCCCACAATTCGCGGTAGGTCGAGATATCGGCAAGCACCAAAGGCGTCGCCGACATTGCGGCTTCCAGCGTGGCCAGGCCGAACGGTTCGTAGAGCGACGGCGATACGAAAATGCCGGCCCGCGCCATCAGCGAGCGCACTTCCTCGTGTGGTACCGGCCCGACGGGAACGGCGTGGCTGAAGCCAACATGCTGGCCGTCCGGCCCTTGCAGCGAACCGGCGACGAAGACCGGCCATTGCGTTAGGGAGGCGGCCTGGTCAAGCACCGCCGCGTTCTTTCCTTCATCCCACCAGCGCGCGGCGGCGAAAACCACCGATTCCCGCCTTTCGCCCTTCGCGCCCGGCCGTGCGCCGTTGCCGACGACGCTCAGCCGCGCGATCGGCCCGTAGCAGGTTTCGAGCATGTCGGCATGGCTGCGGCTCGGTGCAACGACCATGCCTGCTTTGTCGAAACCGCGCCGGTTACGGTCCTTTTGCCAGGCCCACTCGCCGTCCGCCGCCTGTCCCTTGACGGCGTGGAACCATGTCACGACGCAGGAATGCGATACCGCAACGATGGGGCAGGGCACGTCGAGCGCCGCCGCCTGCGTCGGCGCGTTGAGATGGACGACGTCGACAGCGTAGTCACGTATGAGTGGGCGCAGCTCCTGCTGCAATGTGTCGAGAACGTGCTCGCTGCGGGTCATCCAGTCCGGCGGCGTGTTGAGCCATGTCAGCGCCGCGAAAGACTGGGCCTCCTCGGCCTGCTGCCTGGACGGTTCCGGACCAAGCCCGGCAAGCACGACGCTGTCGCCGCCGGCGACCAGTTGCCCGGCCAGATCGAGCGTATAGCGCCAGACGCCACCGACGGCATCGACGGTCATCAGTATGCGACGCGGCGGGCTCAGTGTCCGCAACATGTGGCCTCCAATTCGGCCAGCGGACGCGGCCGCTTCTCCTGGATGTCGCTGAACGTTCGGAAGGATGCGAGGTAATGTTCATGCGCGCGCTCCCAGGCGAGGTCGTCGGGCTCGCCCCAAAGTTCGCGGTAGCTCGGCGAACTCGGATAAGGATAGAGCGGCACCGGTTCGTTGGCCCAAACGCCGTTGTCGATCAGGTGCTTTCGCCAATAATCGACGAGCGCGGGATCGTCCTCGACCACGCCGATCAGATTGGCCTGCACGAACGGCACGTGGCGCCTTGCGTCGACCAGCAGCGCGGCCAGCTCCTCGGTGCCCAGCCGGCAGCGTTTTGCCAGCATGGCGCGGCCTTCCACAGTCAGGCTTTCGAGGCCCGCCTCGATCGAGACGCAGCCGGCGGCACCGAGCAGCTTCAGCAATTCCGGCTTCCAGAGGTCGATACGGGTCTGCACGCCGAACTTCACATCGCGATCGACCAGCGCCTCCAGCAATGCCTTTTGCGGCAGGAAGATCTCGTCGATGAAGTAGATGTAGCCGACACCCTGTGCGATCAGCCGGTCGATCTCGGCGATCACTGCTTCGTGGTTCCGGCGGCGATAGGCATCGCGAAAATCGATCTTGGCGCAGAAACTGCAATTATACGGGCAGCCGCGCGACGCCTCGACCTCCGCGCCAAAACCGACCTGGTTGTCGTCGAAGCGGTGATGGTGGTGCGAATGCGCGGCAATCCAGTCCGATGGCCATTCGAGCGGCGGGTGATCGATGAACGAGCTCGCATGCACGCCGCCGTTCGAGACCAGTTCTCCATCCTCGAAATGGGCGGTGGACGGCACCGCGGTCCAGTCGTCGCGCCGGGCAAGTTCCGCGACCACTTCCTCGCATTCGCCGCGCACGACAATGTTGACGCCAAGCTTGCGCAAAGTCGGCGTCGGCGTCGCCGAGCCATGCGGCCCGACGGCGACGGTGCGACCGCCGCGCCCGGCAAGATGATTGAGGAAATCGGCCGGCACGCGCAACTCGGGCGGTGCGCAGCGCCAGAACAGGTAGGTCGGCGCGGTGCTGACGACGGTTATGTCAGGCTCGAATGCGGCGGCGCGATCGGCGAGCGCGGCGTTGTCGAGCTTCTGGATCTGCCCGTCCAGCATCAGCACCTCGTGGCCGGCAGCTTCGAGCAGCGCTTTCGAATAGCCGAGTTCGAGCGGCAGATGCGGCTGGCGGCAGCCGAAATAGATGCTGTCCTGGTAGGTCCAGGACGGATTGACCAGGGCGACCTTCATGCCACGTACCTCGCCGGTTCGGGATGCGGGTCGAGGCGATGACGCTGCAGCCAGTCGGCGAGGTCGCGGATGCCGTTTTGCCACGAGACATGCGCTTTCCACCCCAGCGCCGCCTCGATCGCGCGCGTGTCGGCGACGAAGAACGGTTGGTCACCGGTGCGTTCGCGGTCATAACGAATCGGAACGTCCCGTTTCGTTATGTCGCGGATCTCCTTCAGCAGCATGCGCAGGCTGACAGCGTTTTCCGGTCCGCCGCCGAGATTGAATGCCTGGCCCTTGACCGCCTCGATCCGGTCCAGCACAGCGCGATAAGCCGCGACCGCGTCGGCAACATGCAGGATGTCGCGCACCTGCTTGCCATCGCCATAGATGGTGATCGGCCGGTCGGAGAACGCGCTAAGCAGGAAATGGGCGACCCAGCCCTGATCCTCCGTCCCGAATTGGCGCGGTCCATAAATGCAGCTCATGCGCAGCACCGCGGTCGGCAGATCGTATGACTTGGCGTAGTCGAGGACATACTGGTCCGCCGCGCCCTTGGAGCAGCCATAGGGCGTGCAGAAATCGAGGCCGCGCGTCTCGTCGACGCCGTGCACACGGATGCCCGCATCGCAAGGCGCGTAGTTGCCGTCCTCTTCGCGCATGGCGAGGTCGGCGAGGCGGCCATAGACCTTGTTGGTGCTGGCGAAAACGACGGGGATGCGCTTGCCGCTGCAGCGAGCGGCTTCCAGGACGTTGAACGTGCCGCGCAGGTTGATGTCGAAATCCTCGTCCGGCCGAACCAGGCTCGTGGTGACGGCGGTCTGCGCGGCAAGGTGGAAAACTGCCTTCGAACCTGCGACCAGCGGCGTGAGCGCCTTTGCGTCACGGATATCGGCGATTTCGACGGCGAGGCGGTTGCCGTGCTTTTGCGTCAGCCATTCGAGGTTCTGCTCGACGCCGGGACGGCTCAGATTGTCGATGACCAGCACCGGCTCGCCGTCCGACAACAGGCTGTCGGCGAGGTTCGAGCCGATAAAGCCGCTGCCGCCGATAATGGCGATGGGCGCTTCGCGAAAATTGCGTGAATCCGGTCTCATGACACCAGCCCTCGCACTTCGAGTTCCCGCTTCATCTCGGCGCTGCGATCGATGGCGACCGTGTTACGCACCCATGCGACGAAATCGCCGAGCGAATGCTCCAGCCGGTACTGCGGCTGGAAGCCGAGCAGTTCGCGCGCCTTCGAGATATCGGCAAAGCAGTTGCGGATATCACCGGAGCGTGCCTTGCCGAGGATTTCCGGCTGGCGGCCGGGCACGCCCATCGCCTCGGCAAGCAGCCGGGCGACCTCGCTGACCGCGTAGGCGCGCCCGCTGCCGATGTTGATGACGTGGCCGCACGCCTTGGGCTGTTCCAGCGCCAGCCGGAAGGCGAGGGCAATATCGCGTACATGAACGAAATCGCGCTGCTGTTCGCCGTCTTCGAAAATCAGCGGCCGCTGGCCATTGGCGATGCGGGAGGCGAAGTTCGCCAACACGCCGGTATATGGGTTCGAGAGCGCTTGTCCTGCGCCGAAGACATTGAACAGGCGCAGCGCCACCGCGTCGACGCCATAGGCTTCGCCGAAGATCAGCACGGCACGTTCCTGGGCATATTTTGTCAGCGCGTAGATCGAGGCGAGGTCGACCGGTTTTTGCTCGTCGGTGGGCAACGGCGACAGGACTTCACCTTCCGGCGACAGGGGATTCCATTGGCCGCTGCGGATGTCGTCCGGCTGCCGTTTTGCATTGTCGATGCGCCGGCCGTCCGGCGTGGCATAGAGACCCTCGCCATAGACACTCATCGATGACGCAACGACGATCCGTTCGATCGGGCGTTTGATCAGCGCCTCCAGCAACGTGGCAGTGCCGAGGTCGTTGGCGCCGACATAACGGGCGATCTCGTACATGGACTGGCCGACGCCCACTTCAGCCGCCAGGTGAATGATCGAGTCGACATCTTCGACGGCTTCGGCGATGGCGTCGCGATCGCGAACGTCGCCTTTGATCAGCTTGGCACCTGGCGGCAGGCTGATTGCCTCGCCGCCATGCACCTGATCCAGCAGCGCATCGAGAATTGAAACCCCATAGCCATGTTCAACGAGTTCCTGGGCGACGTGGCGGCCGATGAAACCGCAGCCTCCCGTGACCAGTATACGTTTCACGACAGCTCCTCATACGAATGGCTTTGCCGCCCCAAACTTCCGGGCGAAAGGTTTGTTCCCTTGCTTCAACAAAGTTCAGGAGGCTCGCCGGGGTAGGTTTCAACCAGGCGTGGGAACATCGAAGGCTGCTTGGTGTTAGGAGCCATGTTCGACCAACCGCGCGCACATGCCGGGCAGCGATGCATCTGCTGGTTGTGCAACGCGGGGGATCTCGCGGTGGAATCGAAGGGAGATTGCGATGTCTGAATCGAAGACGACCACCGATCACGACGAAATCCGCCGCTGGGCCGAGGACCGCGACGGGCGGCCGGCGGTGGTGCGCACCAAGGGCGAGGGCGGCATATTGCGCATCGACTTCGGCGAGCCTGAAGAGACGTTTGAGCCCGTTGAATGGGACGAGTTCTTCAGGATCTTCGATGAGAACGAACTGGCCTTCCTCTACCAGGATGAGACCAGCGGCGGAAAGACCAGCCGCTTCAACAAATTCGTCGAGCGCAGCCGGAAAAGCTAACATCGTCTAGTTGCCGGCGGCGGCCGTGGTTAGTGCAGCAGGTTTGCTCCACGTGCCTTGACGATGTTTCGCATGATGCCGTTGAGCCAATCCTCTGTCGAGGAACCAGATCGTCTGTTGTCGATTTCGCCGATGGCCTGCTCGAGCGTTCGCTCGACCAGCCGGTCGGAAGCATCCATGTCTCCCAGCAGCAGACGTGCCGCGAGCCGGAGCTTAGGCAGAAGCGAAAATACGTCGTCTGAGGGCTCGGACGCTCGGCCTCCTTTCGATGCCGACGTCTCGGCCGGAAAAAGAGCGTCGAAAACAGCCTGGCCGTCCGAGGACTTTCTGAGACTGCTGGCATATCGAAGGCGCTCAGGAATAACGATGTCTTCATCGCCGCTGAAAAACACGAACGGCACGCCACGGCGCATCAGTTCGTCCGCTATCGGGAATACCCGTCTTCCGTTGAGATTGACGTCCAGGATCGCAGCTTCCGCCTCCTCCGTGTGTTTCGACGCCTGTTCGACCGTCGCCACGGGGCCAAGTACGACGGCGCCCATCTTGCTGAAATAACGTGCAAGATCGCCCGCCAGCATCCATTCGTCCTCGACGATCAGGATATGCAAGCCTTGCAGGTCGCGCACCTCATTGATCCTTCTTCCTGCGGGTTTTACGGCTGTCGGCGCAGACTTGTTCAAAGTGACGGGCCAGAACCTCTTGCAACCGTTCCGCGAGCGCGAGCAGGCGAGGCGGAATGTTCTCAGACACCGGGAACTTGGTCAGGTCCGGCGAGGGCAACAGGATGCGCTTGGCCGGCTTTATTTCAGGTGGTCGTTTTGCCATTGGAACCGCCTCCAAAGTCAAATGTTAATGCCCACCGACGGTGCTTTGTTCCGTTGGTAGACTATTCGCTGGCCGGAGGCTCGGCGCGGTCTTAGTCTAAGGCCCGATTGGGCGGCTTTGTGTTCGCGGCGGTTGTCAGGGGCGTGGCGTGGCATCCCAGAATGGAAGATTTCCCATTGTCGGTGTCGGCGCATCGGCCGGCGGCATTCCCGCGATGGAGGGCCTGTTCAAAGGACTGACCGGCGGCACCGGCATGGCGTTCGTCGTCGTCACCCATCTCAGCCCGGAGCGGGAAAGCCTGCTGCACGAGGTCATCCGACGTTATACCGAAATGCCGGTCGTCGTGGCCGAGGAGGGCGCAGCGGTCCAACCCGACCAGGTCTATGTGATGCCGCAAAACGTCGTCCTCACCATCCGCAAGGGCGCGCTTTCGCTGCGCAGGCCGAACACGCTCAACCGCGAGCGCAAGCCGATCGACATCTTCTTCAGCGCATTGGCCGAGGACCAGGGCGAGTATGCCGTCGGCATTATCTTGTCGGGTGGTGATTCGGACGGCACGCTCGGCGCCAGGGCAATCAAGGAGCATGGCGGGCTGACCATTGCCCAGGCGTCCAACGGTTCCGCCCCACGCAATCCGGACATGCCGCAGAGCGCGATTTCGAGCGGCCTGATCGACATAGCGGCGCCCGCCGAGCAGATCGGTGCAAAGCTTCAGGCGTTTGCCCGCGGCTTCGATGTGCTGCACGGACTGACCGAGGCGGACGACGAACACAAGGCCGGGATGGATCGGGCCCGCGATGAAATCTACGCCATTTTGCGCAGCCATTCCGGTCACGACTTTTCCGGCTACAAGACCAAGACGTTCCTGCGTCGCGTAAAGCGGCGCATGCAGATCACGCAGCTGCAGTCGATCACCACCTACATAGAACGGCTGAAGAGGGATCCCGACGAGGTGGCGAAGCTGTTTCGCGACCTGCTCATCAACGTCACCAGCTTTTTCCGCGACGCCGAAGCGTTCAAATTGCTGGAGGACAAGATCCTACCGCAGATTTTCGAAGGCAAGAACGCCTCCGATGCGGTGCGTGTCTGGGTACCCGGCTGCGCCACCGGCGAGGAAGTGTTCTCGATCGGCATGCTGATGCGCGAACGTATGGAGAAGCTTTCCGCGCCGCCGCGCGTCCAGATATTCGCGACCGACATCGACGAGCCGGCGCTCGCGGTGGCGCGTGCGGCGCGTTATCCCGAAGCGCTGCTGCACGGGCTTTCGCCACAACGTAGGCAACGCTTTTTCAACAGCGACGGCGCGAGCTACGTGCTTGGCAACGAGGTGCGCGAACTGTGCATCTTTTCGCCGCACAGCATTATCCGCGATCCTCCCTTCTCGCGCATGGATATGATTTCCTGCCGCAACCTGCTGATCTATTTCGGCCCGCAGATCCAGAACCGGGTGATTCCAATCTTCCATTACGCGCTGAGGCCGGGCGGCTATCTGTTCCTCGGCACCTCGGAAAGCGTCGGTCAGCACGGCGACCTTTTTGCCACGGTCGACAAGAAGCATCGGATTTTCCAGGCGCGGGAACATTCCACGCCGCGGCCGCTGGTTCTGATCGGCAATGGCCCCACGGGTGCCCTTCCGGTCGGACGCGGCGGCTCGACGAAGGATGCCGCCAGCCATTCACTACGCCAGGCGATCGAGGCTCAGGTGCTGGAGCGGTTCGCCCCGCCTCACGTTCTGGTCAATGGCGATGGCGACATCGTCTACTATTCGGCGAGGACGGGCAAATATCTGGAAGCACCGCAAGGCGCCCCGAGCCGGCAGTTGCTGACACTGGCCCGCCGCGGGCTGAGACTTGAGCTGCGCGCCGCGTTGCGGGAGGCAGCCACGACGCGCCGCACGGTCGTTCGGGAGAACATAGCGGTCGAAGAAGACGACGGACAGCTTCAGTTCATTACACTGATGGTCGAGCCGTACACGGAACGCGGCAATGGCGAGCCCCTCTACCTCGTCCTGTTCAATCCGGTGGGACAGGCCCAGATCCGCTCCGATCCGGCACGCGAAAGCCGCGGCGCCGAAGATACGACCGATCTCGAACGGGAGTTGCGCGACACGCGCGAGCGGCTGCAGTCGACCATCGAGGAATACGAGACCGCGCTGGAGGAAGTAAAGTCTTCGAACGAGGAACTCGTCTCCGTCAATGAAGAGGCGCAGTCGACCAATGAGGAGCTTGAGGCCTCGAAGGAGGAGATGCAGTCGCTCAACGAAGAGCTCAACACCATCAACGCAGAGCTGACTGGCAAGATAGAGGAACTCGACCGCGCCAACAGCGATCTCAGAAACCTGTTCGAAAGCACGGAAATCGCCACCATCTTCCTCGACCGCAATCTTGTGGTGCGGACCTTCACTCCCGCCGCGTCGTCGTTCTTCAACTTGCGTCCGTCCGATGTCGGCCGACCGCTGACCGATCTTTCGAGCCAGCTCGACTACCCCGAGTTGAAGCGGCACATCCAGGCGGTGTTCGAGACGGGAGAGACCCTGAACCATCACCTTGCGCGCGACGACAAGGGCCGGTTCTACTTGGTTCGCATCAACCCTTACCGGGACAAAGGCGGCAGCATCCAGGGCGTGGTCGTGACCCTGATCGACGTGACGACGCTGGCGCAGGCTGAAGAGCGTCAGCAGGTGCTCATCTCGGAGCTGAACCATCGTGTCAAGAACATGCTGGCGGTCGTCGCCAGCATCACCAACCGGACGCGTGAAAACTCGGCCTCGAAAGACGAGTTCGCCGAAGCCTTGATCGGCCGGCTGCAGGCGATGTCACGAGCCTACAGTCTGCTCTCGCGAGAAAGCTGGACGGAAGCCTCCGTCGAGGAACTGCTGCGCCATGAACTCGATCCCTTTGGGGCCGAACGGTTCGAGCTCGATGGCAAGCGGGTAAGCCTCAAGCCTGTGCAAGGGCTCTCCTTCGGCATGGCAATTCATGAGCTGGCGACGAATGCCGCCAAATATGGCGCACTGTCGAAACCTGCCGGGCGGATAGTTGTCAAATGGTCGGTGGCGGATGGCACCTTCAAGCTCGTCTGGCGCGAGAAGGGCGGCCCCCGCATCAAGGAGCCAACCGACAGCGGCTTCGGCCTTACCCTTCTGCGTGGAGAAATCGGTTACAGGCTGGGCGGAAAAGTTGAAACAAGTTTCCGCTCAAATGGTTTGGAGGTGGAAATTGCATTCCCTCTGACCCGCGAGGGCTCGTCGTGACCGGAAAGGTGCGTGTGCTGATCGTCGAGGATGAATGGCTGATCGCCGACGACGCGGCGGCTTACCTGCGCAAGGCCGGCCATCAGGTGGTTGGGCCGGTTTCGTCGGTGACGGCGGCCCTCCGGCTCGTTGGCGAAGGCGGGATCGACGCGGCGCTATTGGATATCCAGTTGAACGATGAAACCAGTTATCCGGTCGCGGAGGCATTGCGGGGGCGAGGCGTGCCGTTCGCTTTCCTCTCCGGGTATGGCGAACGCGAGATTCCGGCCGGGTTCCGCGCTTGCAGGATCGTGCAGAAGCCGGCGAGCCAGAGTGCGATCCTGAATGCCGTGGATGAACTCGCGCGAGCCGGCTGAGGTCATGATTTGAACCAAGCCACATCCGCATAGTGCGTGCCTGCCGCGAACAACGAACGCCTAGGCAACAATCCGCACCGGTACCGATTTGGCGGCCGGGACATGAGCCTTCTCGGCTCTGTGCCAGAGAGGAATCAGCGGGTTGAGCTCGGGATAATAACCGGCGCAATTTCCCTCCGGCACTGAGAAAGGCGTGATGCGCAGCCCGCGCACGCGGCGCTCCACGCCATCCTGCGCATTGGCTTCGAGATCGACCTCCTGTCCCGCGCTCAAGCCGAGGCGCTGGATATCCTTCTCGTTCATCAACAGCACCATGCGTGTGCCGCTGATGCCGCGCAGCCGGTCGTTGTAGCCGTAGACGGTCGTGTTGAACTGATCGTTGGAGCGGACCGTGATCAGTGTCAGCACATCGCGGCCGACGACATCGATGTCAGGATCGGTTTCAAGGCCAGTTGGCAGCTTGAAATTGGCCTTCTTGTTCGGCGTCTCCCACACCCGCTTGCTCGCCTTGATGTCGCGATGGAAGCCGCCGGGCGTCAGGAAGCGCTTGTTGAAGTCGCGGAAATGCTGGGGGTAGCAGCGCTCGATCTCGTCGCGGACGCGGGAATAGTCGCCAACCCACTCATCCCATGGGATCGAACTCCTGCCCGGCACCGTCGCCTTGGCAAGTTCGGCGACGATCCTGGGCTCTGAAAGCAGATGCGGCGAAGCCGGAGGTCGCGACCCGAACGAGCCGTGGATACAGGCGGTGGAATCCTCTATCGACACCCTTTGGTCGCCGCTCGCCTGATGATCTCTTTCCAGCCGTGACAGGCAAGGCAGCAGATAGGTTGTCCGGCCGGCGATCAGATGGCTGCGGTTGAGCTTGGTCGCGATCTCGACATGCAGGTCGAGCCCACGCCAGGCTTTCTCGACCAGGCCGGTTTCCGGCACGGCCCGCACGAAATTGCCGCCGAGCCCGACGAAGCCCTTGACCGATCCGTCGATGACGCCCTCGCAGGTCTCGACCGTATCGAGACCTTTCTCACGCGGCGGTTCAAAGGCGTAGAATTCGGCGAACTTGTCGAGCGGGACGAGCTCGGGTTTTTCCGATATGCCGACGGTGCGCTGTCCCTGGACATTGGAATGGCCGCGCAGCGGCGAAATACCGGCGCCGGGTTTTCCGATATTGCCGCGCATCATCAAAAGGTTGCACAGCATCTGGACGTTCTCGGTGCCGTGCCGATGCTGGGTCAGGCCCATGCCGTAATTGCCGATCACCGCGTTGGCATGGCTGTAGACCTCGGCGACATGCTCCAGATCGGCCTGCGCAATGCCCGATCGTGCGACGATATCGCTCCACTGGGTGTTGCGCAGGAAGGCTTCGAACTCGGCGAAGCCATGCGTGTGCTCGGCGATGAAAGCCGTATCGAGGGCACGCGTCCTGCCGCTTTCGCGGGCGGCATCGTCGAGCGCCAGCAACGCTTTGGCGATGCCCGTTATCGCGGCGATGTCGCCGCCCGAACGGACCTGGAAGAAGTCGCTGGACATTTTGGTGCCCGGTCCGGGCGACAGCATGTCGATGGGGTTTTGCGGATTCTTGAAGCGCTTCAGTCCCCGCTCGGGCAAAGGATTGAAAGTGAAGACGGGCACGTTGCGTTGACGTGCCTCTTGCAGCGGATGCAACAGGCGCGGCGCCGTCACCCCGGTATTGTGCCCGAAGAAGAGCATCATGTCGCATTTCGCAAAGTCTTCGAGCTGCACGGTCCCGACCGGCGAACCGATCGATTCCGGCAAGCCGACCGAGGTCGATTCATGACACATGTTGGACGAATCGGGCAGGTTCGAAGACCCGTAGATCCGCGCAAAAAGCTGATACATGAACGAGGCCTCGAGCGAGGCGCGGCCGGACGTGTAAAATACCACCGATTTGGGATCGAGCCGTCGCAATTCGGCAGCTATGTCGCGGAATGCATCGTCCCAGGAAACCGGTTCGTAACGGTCGACGGCGGCATTGTAGCGCATGGGCTCCGTAAGCCTGCCCTGTTTCTCCAGATCGTGGTCCGGCCAATCGAGCAATTCCGCCACCGAATGCTCGGCGAAGAAAGCGGGTTCGCAGCGCAGCTTGGTCTGGTCCCACATCGTCGCCTTGGCGCCGTTTTCACAGAATTCGAAAGGCCTCGGCTGGGCTGGCTTTGCCCATGAGCAAGACACGCACATATAGCCGTCGGCCTTGTTCTGCTTGAGCAGCGTGCTCCATATCCCGGACAACAGCAGGCCTTCGCCTCGCGCCTTGCGGACCAGGGATTTGAGCGATCCCCAGCCGCCTGTCGGGTGGTCGTATTTCTTGGTTTCGATGCGATCGGTTACGGCGGGTCTCATGCGAGCCATTCTCTGTAGAAGAGCACTCATACGAACCCGCCATGGGGCTGAATGTTCCGGCCGGCTCCGCGCCGTGCCACCGGAACCATTTCCGCCATGGTTTGTTCGGCTCGAAGAAAGGAGCCGTGCGAAATGGAGCGACGCAACGCGTTAATTGCGATGGTGATTTCGGCCATCATCATCGTCGGCTTTCTCATAGGCTTTTTGTACGGCGATATGGGCTGGCAAACCTCGCCGCTCAAAAGAGCCGCTGAACAGAACCAGGGCGGCAATGCTCCGGCCGAGACCTCGCCTGCCGCCGGCATCAAGAAGAACCCGAAGGAAAATACCGAAATGCCAGGCCAGCAGTGAAGGCGAGTCCAGCCATGAAGTTAGCCAATGCCACGAACTGAAACGGGTTCCTGTTTTTGCGGCGCCATAACGGCGCAAATGCGCGGCGAGCCGTTCTGGGTTTGCTCCGATCACGATGACGACTGTCGCAAGGCGATAGGAAGCCCGCTAACGGTGTGGGTCGGCTATCGGCCCTCTGAATTCACCTTGCTCACCGGCGCACCGAAGACCTTTTCGAAAACCCCCGGCGTGCTCCGGTCCTTCTGCGCGGATTGCGGAACATCGATCGGCTATGTCGACCAGGGCCTGCCTGACGAACTCTATCTGGCGATCGGCTTTCTCGATCACCCCGAACGGTTTCCGCCACAGGCCCACGCATACTGGGACATGAGGTTGCCCTGGGTCGACTTTCCAGACGAGCTGCCGCGGGTGGGGACGTATTCGAGGCGGCGAGATCCGGTCTTCGGAAATCCGGCGGAACGCTAGGTTTCGATCCCCTCGCTGGTTGGAAAACGTGCCAGTCTGGCTTCGTACGAAAACGACAATTGGCGCGCGGCTGAAAACGCGCGATCATGTGCCAATGGGCCGCCGTTTGGATGACAAGCTCGATTGCAAGGCGTGCGGGACGATCCTGATGGAGATTCCCGACAATCCGAAGGATTCGACGCCGATCTATTGCAGCAATTGCGGCGCCTATCTCGGCGAATGGGGCGATCTGCAGGAGGACTTCTTCAGGCAGGCGTTCGGCGCCCAGGCCTTCGATCTGAACAACGGAAACATCATCAAGAAATAATCCTGGATTGTGCGGGCACCCCGCCGGCCCCAAGCCACGGCCTATGGACCCGGCTCGTTGCGGCAATCGCCGTTCGTATCGGACCCTCGGGAACCTTTCTCCCGAGCCGCTTGTTTGGGTGGCGGAAGGAGAAACGCCATGAGCACGAAACCTCCCCCTGTGCCGCCTAAGAATCTGAGCCCAAAGGGCGCCGGTGACAAAAAATCGGTAGCAGCCGACCAGGCACCGCAATCCACCGTCCCCGATCCCGACAAGCAGGGTCAGCAAGGCAATACGAAGGTCAACACCACTCATCAAGGCAACGTCCAGGATCGCTAGGCCATGTCCACGTCGAAGAAAACTCCTGCCAGCATCCGCCAGGGCGGTCCCGGCGCCGCGCACGAAAACGCCAAGAAGCCGCTGAGCGTCGAAAAGCCGCCGGCCGATTCAGACCTGCGCAGCCACAGCAAGGTCTCCGGCGGCGGCGGCGAACGCGACAGCCACCATATCCATGACCCCGAAAAGAAAGGCGACACTCGGCCGGCGCATCAGGACAAGTGAAGTCGGGCGGCGACGCGACTACCGATGGGGCTCGAGCGAAATGTCAGCGGGGACGGCGCGCCAAGGCAATCGGCACGACGTTGTCGACATTGACCACCGGCAAATCGAACAGCATCGGAAGCCCCCGCGTCGCGGCCATTTCCACGATCAGCTCCTCGATGGAGTGATCGGTCAGAAGGGTTTCGACGCCCAGCCGGATCATCGCCGCCAGCTTGTGCACCGGCACCGGCACGGACTTCGCCCGGTCGTCGAGCAACTTGCTGATTTCGATCACGACGTCGGCGTCGATATTCCTGGGCAAGTCTCGCATAAGCGCCTCCCCGCCAAACGAAACGAAAAGCCCGCCGCACCTTTCGATACGGCGGGCGATCCAGTGATGCGCACCGGCGAGGGGATCGGGGGTGGGCGTGCCGGCGCGCGCAGATCGCAAGTAATTTTAGTTAAATCCGCCAACTTCGATGTGTCACGGAAAAACGTCTGTACGTTTTTTACCGAACCGCGCGGATCGTTAGCTGTCCCCGCCGTCGCGCGGCGCGGCAGCACAGACGGCGCGATCCTCTGCCCTCCGGACAGCGAGCTCAAACAGTATACATTATAGACTTGAAATATCTTGCCAGGTGATCCAGCCTGTGCTCCACTTGAGCCGGGAACAGGGCTGGCAGGTCGATTTCTGCCGATACATGGCTGCATTTCAACGGCACGACTGCGAGATCACAGCCTCAAACGATATACGAAATCTTCGCATGGGAAGGCGTGGATGACGGAAACGATAGAGCTCAAACGGGTTGGCGATGGCAATCTGCGTGCCCAGGTCTATCAACAAGTCCGGCTGACGATACAGCATGGCGAATTGGCGCCTGGCCAGAAGCTGGTGGATGTCGATATTGCCGCCCGGCTCGGCATTTCCAGAATGCCTGTCCGCGACGCCTTGATGCAGTTGGTGCATGAGGGCTATCTCGTCGGCACCACACGCGGCTTCACGCTGCCCACGCTTACCGCAACGGATGTCGCCGACATCTTCGAGGTCCGCCGGTTGCTCGAGCCGCGGGCCGCCGCGCACGCCGCACGGACACTTGACGCCGCTGGCCTCAAGACCTTGGCAGCCGCGCTCCGGGAGGCAGAGGCTGCGGCCGCAGATGGCGATGCCGACCGCTTTTTCCAGGCCAATTCGGCATTCAGGAATTGTTGG
Organism: Mesorhizobium sp. M0815; assembly: GCF_040319995.1. Classification (NCBI taxonomy): domain Bacteria; kingdom Pseudomonadati; phylum Pseudomonadota; class Alphaproteobacteria; order Hyphomicrobiales; family Phyllobacteriaceae; genus Mesorhizobium; species Mesorhizobium sp. M0815. The sequence goes on from NZ_JAMYOU010000010.1 coordinate 56,223, forward strand.
CTTGGCGCGGTCGCGAACGAGCGTCTTTCACAAACGATTGCCCGCTTCGCCGACCATGTACTCGTCGTCCGTTTAAGGACGCTGTCGCACCAGCCGACGCAGGCCGTTATCGTGGCCGGCATGCGCGCCATCTACGAGGCATTCGTCAAGCGCGACGCCGTCGCCGCTTACGACCGCATGACCCACTTCATTCAGAACGCCGAGGAGCGTTTCATGAAGCTGAGCCCACCGTTTCAAAACTCCGACGGCGAGGGCAAGAGCATGTCACGGCGGGGGAAATCATGATCAGGAAACAGCACCCGCTGAAAGGGCCGAACAGGTTCAAGCTCGGCGTCTTTTCCATGAACGCCGATGGCGGCCTGGCAATGACCACCGTCCCCGAGCGCTGGCGTGCCCGCTGGGAAGACAACCTCAATTCCGCCTGCATCGCCGATCGCGCCGGCCTCGAGTTTCTGCTGCCGATCGCCCGCTGGCGCGGATTCGGCGGTTTGACGCATGTGCGGGAATGGTCGTTCGAGACTTTCACCTGGGCGGCGGGTCTTGCTGTCGCCACCGAAAACATCGGCCTGTTCATGACGGTGCATGTGCCGCTTGTTCATCCGCTGCAGGCTGCAAAAGCGCTGGCGACGGTCGACCACATCTCCAACGGGCGTGCCGGCTTGAACATTGTGTGCGGCTGGAACCCGGACGAGTTCGCCATGTTCGGGCAGACGGTCGGCGAGCGGACCTACGATCAGGCCGAGGAATGGATCAACATCATCGTGCGTGCCTATCAATCGAGGGAGCCGTTCGACTTCAGCGGCGAGTTCTACGATCTGAAGGGGGTCGTCAGCCGCCCGCCAAGCCTGCAGGCGCCGCGACCGGTGACCATGAACGCCGCCTTCGGCGCGCCGGGGCGCAACTATGCGGCGCGCCACTGCGACTATCTGTTTTCGACTTTTTCCGAAATCGCCGACGGCCGTGCGCATGTGGTCGACATCACCAACCGAGCTGCCGAAGTCGGACGCGAAGTCGGCGTCTATACGGTTTGTCACGTCGTCTGCCGGGAAACCCAGCAGGAAGCCGAGGATTATTACCGGCACTACGCGCTGGAATGCGCGGACGAGGGTGCCGTCGACGAGCATATGCGCAAGAAGAAGGAATTCGCGAACTCGCACGATGCGAAGGCCTTCACCGAATATCGGCAAAGGTTTGCCGGCGGTGCCGGAACCTTCCCGCTCATCGGCACGCCGGAAAAGATCGTCGACGACCTCACCGCGATCATGGACCAGGGTTATTCCGGCGCCGCCCTCACATTCGTCAACTACACCTACGAACTGCCCTTCTTCTGCGACCGCGTGCTGCCGCTGATGCGCCAGGCCGGGCTTCGAGTAAATTGATGCCGGCGGCCGCCATTCCGACGCCGTGGGTGGATGGGCACGACGCCGTTAATCCGCGCGCATTCAAGCAGGCGATGCGGGCCGTGGCGGGCTCGGTCGCCATCCTCGCCTCGGAACATGACGAGATCGGTTTTTGCGGCATCACGGCTACGGCACTCTGCTCGTTCAGTGCCGAGCCGCCGTCGCTGCTGGCCTGCGTCAACCGCGGCAGCACCTTTGCCTCGGCCATTCGCGAAGGTTTGCCTTTTTCGGTCAATCTTCCCGCCGGCGACCAGGAGAACGTTGTGCGTGCCTTTGGCGGCTTGACCAAAGCCAAGGGCGCCGCGCGGTTCTCGTCCGGATCATGGGTGCGTGGCGAAACCGGCGCGCCCTTGCTTGTCGGCGCGCGGGCAATGTTCGAATGCCGGGTGGCCGAAATCATTGTGCGGGCGTCGCACATGATCGTCATCGGCATCGTCTCAGGCGTCGCGCTGGACCGCGCTGACCGATCGCCGGTCTTCTACGCACATGGACGGTTCCTGACAGTAGGAGATGATGCCAGTTAACCGCCGTTCGCGTGGCGGCGCAGCGATTGTAATTTTCAGATCGGCCCGATCATGGGCGAACTATCAAAGGGAACACGGCAATGCGCATTTGGAAATCCCTTGTTCTGGCTGCACTCCTGTCGGGTGTGGTGGGTATCGCCGCGGCCGAGGAGGTCGTCCTCAACGCCGTGCATTTCACGCCGACGCAGAACGGCTACGCCCAGAGCTTCCTGAAGTTCGTTCAGAAGGTGAACGAAAAGGGAAAGGGCGTGGTCCAGATCAACGTCCGTGGCGGGCCGGAGGTCATTCCGCCGATCCAGCAGGGCGCGGCGCTCAGGAGCGGCCTGATCGACGTGATCGACACGCCGGCAGGGCAGTTCCTCGAGCTCGTGCCCGAAGGCGAGGTGTTCTCCGCATCGACGAAGACGCCGTGGGAAGTTCGCGGCAATGGCGGCTGGGAGTTCATCAGCGGAATTTTCGAGAAGAAGGCCAATGCCCATCTGCTGGCGCATGTCGACGCGGGCTCGGGCTTCAACGTCTTCACCATCGACGAACCCAAGCTCAACAGCGAAGGCAGCATCGACTGGAGCAGCCTGAAGATCCGCTCGTCGCCGCTCTATCGCGATTTCCTTGAATCCCTGGGCGCAACGGTGATCGTGCAAGCGCCAGGGGACGTCTACACCTCGCTCGAGCGCGGCGTCGTCAATGCCAACGCCTATACCGTGTTTGGCTATGCGTCGTTCGGCTGGGACAAGTTCACCAAATACCGTGTCGACCCGCAATTCTTCAAAACCGACGTGCTGATCTCGATCAACAAGGCGAAATGGGACACGCTGTCGCCCGAGGCGCAGAAGCTGCTTGCCGACACGGCCGTCGAATACGAGCGCGCGAGCTATGACGCCAATCTTGCCGAGTCGGAAAAGCAGGCACAGGCGATGATCGACGGCGGGCAGAAGGTGATCAGCTTGACCGGTGCCGGCCGCGACAAATTCCTGGCGGCTGCCACGCAGGCGAGCTGGGCGAGAATGGCCAAACGCGATCCCACCAACATCGATCAGTTGAAGAAATTCTTCCAGTAGCCGAGCGGGGGCTGCCTTGTAAGCCCTCCGTCAAAGCTGGGCAAAAGCGGGGCAACGGTGGACATGAGGGTCGTCGGACATGGACAGATTGTTTGCAGCGATTGCGAAGCTGAGCCTTGCGTTGGCGGCGACGGCAAAAGTGGTGCTTGGCCTCATCATCGTCGCGGTGGTTGCTGATGTATGCGTCCGCAATCTGGGCCTGAGGCCGCTTGCCTGGGCAGTATCGGCGACGGAATACGGCCTGCTTTACGCGGCATTCCTGCCGATGCCCTGGCTGGTCCACAGCAAGGGCCATGTCTTCGTCGAGTTCCTGCGCAAGGCGCTGCCGATGCGGGCTCGGGCGGTGCTTGAAAAACTGGTCTATCTCGCCTGCATCGGCGTCAGCCTCTACCTTGGCAGCGTCGCCTTGTTTTCCCTGACAAGCGCCGTGGCGGGCGGCGAATATGAAACGCGCAGTTTCGACATGCCGAAATGGCTGGTCTTTCTGCCCATCATGCTCGCCTTCTACCTCTCTGCGCTGGAATGGCTCAGATATCTCCTCGGCCGTGACACGCTGTACACGCTCGATCCGCTGGAAATGGAAGGGCTCTGACCGGTGGCCTGGCTGTTTCCATTCGCCGTGCTTGTTGGCACCATCCTGGTGTTGATGGGGCTTGGGCTGCCGGTCGCCTTCGCTTTCTTCGTCACCAATGTGATCGGGCTGTACCTGTTCTTCGGCGGTTCGATCGGCGTGACGCAGATGGTCGCCAACTTCTCCGAGGCCGTCTCGACCTATGCGCTCGCTCCGCTGCCGATGTTTCTTGTCATGGGCAGCCTGTTCTTCCGCTCCGGCCTCGGCGAGAAGGTCATCTACGCGCTCGACCTGTGCATCGGCAATCTGCGCGGCCGCCTCGCCTATGTCGTTCTCGCCGCCGGCACCATCTTTTCCGCGCTGTCGGGCTCGAGCCTCGCCAATACCGGCATGATGGGTTCGCTGATGGTGCCGGAGATGCTGAAGCGGGGCTACAAGCCGCATATGGCCTACGGCCCGGTGCTTGGCGCCGGAAGCCTTGCCGTCATCATCCCGCCATCCTCGCTGGCCGTCTTGCTCGGCTCGCTGGCCCAGATCGACGTAGGCGCGCTGCTCATAGCGGGAGCTTTGCCCGGGCTGCTCCTCGTTGTCATGTACGCGGCGCTGATCTTCGCACAGACGAAGATCGATCCGGACGCCTCTCCGCACTATCCGGTGCCCGCCGTTCCTGCGGCCGAGAAGGTGAGGGCGGTTGCCGTCAACATCATTCCGATGAGCGTCATCGTGTTCATGGTGGTTGGCACGATCATCCTTGGAATAGCGACGCCGACGGAATCGGCGGGGCTCGGCTGTGCCGCCGTGTTCGCCTTGTTGTTTGTCTACCGGCGGTTCAGCTGGTCGGTTGTCTGGAAGTCGCTGGACGATGCGATGAAGGTCACCGGCATGACCTTCCTGATCATCTCGGCTTCGACGACGTTTTCGCAGATATTCGCCTTCTCCGGCGCCTCCAACGGCTTTATCCAGTTCATCGTCGGCTATGATCTTGGACCGTATCCCATGCTGCTCATGATGGTGCTCGTCATCCTGCTGCTCGGCATGTTCATGGATCAGGTCTCGATGATGCTGATCACGCTGCCGATCTTCCTGCCGATCGCCCACCAATTCGGCTACGAGCCGGTATGGTTAGGGCTGATCCTGCTGCTCGCCTACGAGGTCGGCTTCACCACGCCGCCGTTTGGTCTGCTGCTGTTCATCATGATCGGTGTTGCGCCGAAAGGCACATCGCTCAAGACGGTTGCCATGTCAGCGGCACCCTACATCGCGCTGACGCTTTTGCTGATCCTGCTGATTGTCCTCTTTCCGCAGATCGCTCTCTTTCTTCCGAATTTGATCTAGTCGAACTCGATCCAGCAGGTGTCCAAATGCGCTTTGCCTATCTTGCTTTCTTCCATGATGACCGCGAGGCAAATTTGGCCATCGCCGGTGAAGACGTTGATGCCGTGCGGGGGGTGATTGCATCGACGCCGGGCCTTGCGCTTGCAAACATCTATCTGCCCGAAGTGGCGACGGACATGTTCAACAAGGATGGCCCACCGCCGGTCTTTGGCTTCCAGCTCTATTTCGACGAATTGGCGGACATGGAGGCGGCGCTGGCGCCGTCCGGCCATCTGCAGGCGCTTGCCGCACCGGGTATGCTGTCGAGCGTCGCCGGTTCGAGGCCGACGCAACAGGCTATGTGCGTGCGTCCGTTTCCCGTCGACGACGCTGGCGTCCAGACGTCGGGGCTCCCCTGCAGCTATCTTGTCCACTATCCCGGGCCGGCCGAAGACATGAATGTCTGGCTCTACCACTATGTGACGCATCATCCGCAATTGATGCGGGGCTTCCCCGGCATTCGCCACATCGAGGTTCTGTCGCGACTGGCGGTTCGCTGCCCTGGCCGCGCATCGACCATATGCAGCGCAACCGGGTCATGTTCGACAGCCCCGCGGCATTGACGCACGCCCTGCAGTCGCCGGCGCGGCTGGAGATGCGCGCCGACTACAAGACTTTCCCGCCGTTTTCAGGCGGCAGCCGGCATTTCCCGATGTCGACGGAAGCCGTGCATCCTTTGCCGCGGGCCACATAGCGCAAACAGGTTTTGCCGACGCCGAAAAATCTCTGGAGATTTCATGTACGACTTTCGCAAGAAATGTGTCTCTCTCGATCGCCTCATCGGCACGTTCTGCGCCATCCCGCACCCGGTGGCGGTCGAAGTGGCGGCCGCCAGCGGGGTCGATTTCCTGTGCATCGACTGGGAGCATTCGCAGATCGGCCGCGAACGGCTCGAGGATCTGGTTCGCGCCGCCGATGTCCACAAGGTTCCCGCGATGGTGCGCGTTCCCGGCCAGACGCCGGAATGGATGGCGGCCGCGCTCGACGCCGGCGCGTCGGGCGTCCTGGTACCCCGCGTCTCGACGGCCGAGCAAGCCCGCATGGTGGTCATGGCCTGCCGTTACCCGCCGGTCGGCGCACGTGGTGTCGGTCCAGGCCGCGCCGCCGGTTATGGCTACAGGATTCCGGACTACCTCAAATCGGCCAACGAGGTCCTGACGGTCGCCATCCAGGTCGAGACGGCCGAGGGCCTCGCCAACATCGACGACATCGTCCAGGTCGACGGCGTCGACGTGGTCTTCATTGGCCCCGGCGACCTGTCGGTCTCGATCGACGCCATGGGGCCGGCCGGCCAGGACAAGCTCAATGCCGCGATTACCAGGATTGCGGCCGTAGCGCGCGCGGCCGGCAAGGCCGTCGGCATCTTTCGCCCTTCGGCGGATGATGTCGGCAAATGGTCGCGGCACGGCATCAGCTTCTACATGCTGGCCAGCGACACGATGTTTCTCGGCGCCGGCCTTGCCGCCGGCGTCGCCTCGGCGCGCAGCGCCTCATAGCAAGAGTTTGCCATGAAGATCATCAAGACCGACGGTGTGCTGTCAGTCGAGGAGGAGCAGCTGCGCTACCTCGACGGCTTGAGCGCCGAGTTTGTCGAAAAGACGCTGCTCACAGAAGATGCCCTGATCGAACACTGCCGCGACGCCGACGCATTGATGGTATTGCGGGAGCCGATCACGGCTCGCGTTTTGGCGGAACTGAAGAACCTCAAGGTCATCGGGCGGTTCGGCGTAGGGCTCGACTCGATCGACGTCGAGGCCGCTAGCCGTGCCGGTGTTCAGGTAACCTACGTGCCGGACGCCAATCTGGTGGAAGTCAGCACCCACGCCATGGCCCTGATCCTGGCCTTGGCGCGCAGGCTGAAGCAGTTCGACAGCGCGGTGCGCGCCGGCCGCTGGGCGGCGATGACCGACGGTGCCGGCATCACGCGGCCGGACAGGCAGATTCTCGGGCTGATCGGCTTCGGCCAGATCGGGCGCCTGACTGCCGAGCGGGCGCGGGTCTTCGGCTATCATATCATCGCCTACGACCCGCATATGCCGGCAGAGCGCATCACGGCCGGCGGTGCCGAACCGGTCGGCTTCGACGAGCTGCTAGCCAGGGCCGACATCGTCTCGCTGCACGTTCCAGCGACACCGGAGACCAGAAACATCATGTCGGCGGATGCCCTGTCGCGGATGAAGGAAGGAGCGATATTCATTAACGTGTCCCGCGGCGGCCTCGTCGACGAGGTCGCGTTGGCGGATCTGATCCGGCGTCGCCATCTGGCAGGCGCGGGCATCGACACGTTCGAGCAGGAGCCGCCTTCGCCCGACAATCCGCTGCTGGCGCTGGACACCGTCCTGGTCAGTCCACACGCGGCGCACTACTCGACGCAGTCTTACGCGGAGGTTCGCAACAAGGTGTTTGCCGACGTCGCAGCGGTCCTGCGCGGCGGCAAGGCGGTATATCCGGTCAACCGGGTGTGACCAATTCCCGATGCCGGCACCATCCGCTGCCTGCCGACAGTTCCACCTTAACGTTCCGGGGCAGGCAGCCTTGAGCGCGACCTCGGCAAGCGGATAAAGACGGGAACGGGTGAAGTGAATTCGCATTTTTTGCCGACAGCGCCACATTTTGTTCTTGCTTTGTGCCGGCAGCTATGCTACTAATTTACGTATGGTGCTGATTCGCACCGAGGACCCGCCGCAAGGCGGTTTTTTTGTTTCAGGTTTCAGCGCCGTCCGTCGAGGCCCTGCTCGGCTTGTTGCGGCGCTCGACGATGTAGATGTGGTCGGCGACCAGCACCACGTTGCCATGCTGGTTGATCACCTCGCAGCGTTCCACGACCCGGCCTGAATCGGGTCGCTTCGGGTCGTCTTCCTTGGCCGAGATGGTGGTGCGGGTCCTGATCGTATCGCCGATGAACACCGGCTTGATGAAGCGCAGCCGGTCGTAGCCATAGGAGAAGGCGACCGGGTTGACGACGCTTGCTGTCAGCCCGACGCCGACCGAAAAGACCAGCGTGCCGTGCGCGATGCGCTGGCCGAACGGCGTCGTCTTCATGAACTCGGCGTCCATGTGATGGGGAAAGAAATCACCGGTATGGCCGGCATGGACGACGAAATCGGTCTCGGTGATGGTGCGCCCGCTGGTCATGCGCGACGAGCCGATCTGGTAGTCCTCGAAATAGACAGTCTGCTCCAAGTCAGGGCCTCGCCGCGATCGGTGTTGCCGGCGCCGCGCTCGATTGGTAGGCGGCTTCGACCAGCGCCATGGTGTTCCAGCCGTCCTCGACGGAACTGACAAGCTCGGCGTCCTCGCCCGACGCGTAGCGCTGGACATTGGCCATGCGGCCGGCAAAGGCGTCCGGAAACCATGCGCCGACGAGTGGAACCGCAATCCAGTCCTTGCCGCCTTTGGGGTAGATTTCGAGGATGTCCGGCTCGCCGCGCGGATAGTCGAGGTTGACGCCCAATTTGAGGTAGGCGGCGCCTTCGGTGCCGCAGATGCGGAATTCGCAGGCCTGGTGTTTTCGACCGAATTTGTGATCGTGGTTGATCGACAGTGCACAGCGCACGGTGTCGCCATAGTCGAGGATCGCGCTGGTGCGCGTTTGCGCAACCTTATGGCCGGGATGGCCGAGCGTCTTGGCGTGAACCCCCTTGGGGTCGCCGAGCAATTGCCGGATCAGGTCGAGATAATGGATCGAATGCATGGCGATCTCGACGCGCGGCGCCTGCAACAGGAATTCCCAGAGCTGCCAGGGTGTCGCAAGCGCCAGCCATGCGTCGAAATCGACCACGTCGCCCAACCAGCCCTTGGCGATCGCATCCTTGAGCGCCAGCATCATCGGCGCGAACCGCAGCTGGAAATTCACCGCGGCCTTGAGGTCTTTGGAGCGGCAGATTTCGAGGATGTCAGTCGCCTCGCTGAGATTGCTGCCCATAGGCTTCTGGATCAGCGCCACCGCACCATCGGGCAGCGCCCTGAGCACGCCGGCATGATAGGCCGGCGGTGTCGCCAGATCGAAGACGGCGTCCTTTATTGACGCAGCTTCCTCGACCGACCGGTAAGCGGTGACGCCCCATTTCTGCGCCAGTTTTTCGGCCTTGGCCAGCTCGGGGTCGAACAGCCCGGCAACCGGGAAACCGGCTTTCCCATAGGCCGGGAAATGCGCATCGCCGACGATCGAGCCGGCGCCGAAAATCACGATCGGCCTGGGCTTTGACGGTTGTGCCCAGGCCTGGGAAAGCGAGGCAGGATCGAAAATGTCATCAGTCATAATGGAAAACTTCGTCCATCGACGCCCACCACTCGCCCTCCTTGCGGGTCGGCAGCGGCTCCTGGCACGGCATGCACAGCGCCCACCATTCCTGCGTCGTGGGATCGGCGGCCATCTTGGCCTTGTCGGCGGCGAAATCGGTGCCATGGTACTCGAAGGTGCTGAACAAAAGGTGCTCCGGCTCCCTCAGATAGATCGAATAATTCTTGATGTTGCAGGCGGAAATCATCTTGAGGACGTCCGGCCACACAGCAGCGTGAAGCCGCACATATTCGGCGACTTTCTCCGGCTTGAGGCCGAGCACCATTCCGATTCGCTGCATGTCCGCCTCCTATTTCGCTATCGTCGTGGTGAATTCCGCGATGCTCTTCGCCTTGATCGCATCCCAGTCCCAGTCGATGCCGATGCCTGGCTCGTCCGGCGCCAACGCGTGCCCGTCCTCGATACGCATTTTCTTGCCGGTCAGCTCGTCGAGCTGGGGAATATACTCGACATATCTGCCGTTCTGAACGGCGCATGTCAGGCTGACATGCAGTTCCATCAGGAAATGCGGGCAGACCGGTATGTCGAACGCCTCGGCCGCGTGCGCGACCTTCAGCCACGGCGTAATGCCGCCGATGCGGCCGACATCGACCTGCACGATCGAGCAAGCGCCCTTTTGCATATATTCGCGGAAATGCCGGATCGAATAGAGCGACTCGCCGATGGCGATCGGCGTCGATGTGGCACTCGACAGCCGCACATGGCCGTCAATGTCGTCGGCCGGCAGCGGCTCCTCGATCCAGGCGAGGTCGAGCTCACGCAGGCGCTCGGCCCGGCGGATTGCCTCGTCGACCGAAAAGCCCTGGTTGCAGTCGGTCATGATCTCGTAGGAGTCTCCGACCGCCCGGCGCACCGCCGTCAGCCGAGCAAGATCCTCGGAACCGTGCGGCTTGCCGATCTTGACTTTCGAGCCGCGAAAACCCTTGGCCTTGGCGGCCAGCGCATCCGCGACCAGCGCCTCGGTCTCGATATGCAGCCAGCCGCCTTCGGTCGTGTAGAGCGGGCAGCGGTCCTTGGCGCCGCCGGCCAGCTTCCACAGCGGCAGTCTCTGTTTCTTCGCCCGCAGGTCCCAAAGAGCAGTGTCGATGGCCGCCAGCGCGATTGCCGTGATCGCGCCGATCGTCGTGGCATGGGTGGCGAACTCCAACTCGCGCCAGACCGCCTCGATCATGTCGGCGTCGCGGCCGATCAGCCGCGGCGCAAGGTGGTCGGCCAGCAGTCGCATCACCGACGAGCCGCCGGTGCCGATCGTGTAGCTGTAGCCTGAGCCGACCGCGCCGTCGGCATCGGTGATGGTGACGATCGGTGTTTCCTGGCTGACAAAACTCTGGATGGCATCGGTGCGCTTGACCTTAGGCACCAAGTCGACCATGCGCAGTTCGACTTTCTCGATCTTTGCCATGATTTTAACCTCGCAATGTCTTGCCCGTTTCAGCAGAAAACAGATGGGCCTGCGACAGGTCCAGGCTCATCTTGACCCGGTCGCCGGCTTTGAGCGGCTTTGGATTGAGCATCCGTGATACCCAGTCGCTGCCGTTGAATTCGGCGAACACCAGCGTCTCATTGCCGAGCGGCTCGGTGACGGTCACCGGCAACTCGACCTGGTGGACGTCGACATCTTCGCCGGAGCTGATGCCGTGTCCGGTCGGATAGATGTCGTCGGGCCTGAGGCCGAACACGACCTTGTCGCCGGTTTCGACATTGGCTTTGAACTGGCTGGGCAGAGGCAGCTTCTCGCCGCTGGCGAACAGCAGCTGTCCGTCGTCGACAACCGCCTCATGCAGGTTCATCGGTGGCGAGCCGATGAAGCCCGCGACGAAGCGTGTCTGCGGCCGGCGGAACACCTCGTCGGGTGTGCCGACCTGCTCGATAAAACCGTCACGCATGATGACGATGCGGTCCGCCAATGTCATCGCTTCGACCTGGTCATGGGTGACGTAGATCACCGTCGACTTGACCTTGGCGTGCAGCTTCTTGATCTCGGTGCGCATCTGCGTCCGAAGCTTGGCGTCGAGATTGGAAAGTGGCTCGTCGAACAGGAAGACATCGGGATCGCGCACGATGGCGCGGCCCATGGCCACGCGCTGGCGCTGTCCGCCGGACAGCTGCGACGGCCGGCGGTCGAGCAATTGGTCGAGGCCGAGAATGCCGGACGCTTCGGCGACGCGACGGTCCATTTCTTCTTTCGCGGCGCCCGCGATCTTGAGCGAGAAGCCGAGGTTTTCGCGCACCGTCATATGCGGATAGAGCGCGTAGGACTGGAACACCATCGAGATGTTGCGCGAGCGCGGCGGCAGGTCGTTGACCATGCGGCCGCCGATCTCGATGACGCCGTCGCTGATCGCCTCGAGGCCGGCGATCATGCGCAGGGTTGTCGACTTGCCGCAACCGGACGGCCCGACCAGCGCGATGAACTCGCGGTCGGCGACCTCGAGATCGATGCCGTGCACCACCGCCACCGGGCCGTAGCTTTTGGTGAGATTCTTGAGCGATACGGTTGCCATGTCAGCCTTTCACCGCGCCGGAAGTGAGGCCGCCGACGAGGTGTTTCTGGACGATGAAGGTAAGCGTGAGCGCCGGTATGACCATGACCACGGCGAGCGCGCACATGCCGCGCCAGTCGATGGTGAATTCGGCCGTATAGTCGAGCAGGCCAACCGGCAGGGTCTTGGAGTTAATCGAGCGTGTCAGCTGCGAGGCCAGCGCGAACTCGTTCCACGAGGTGAGGAAGGCAAAGATTCCGGCCGAGGCGATGCCGGGCCCGGCGAGCGGAAACTCCACCTGCCAGAAGGCCTGCCAGCGCGTGCAGCCGTCGATCTGCGCCGCCTCGGCAAGGTCTTTCGGTACCTGGCGGAAAAAGCCGTCGATCAGCCAGATGGTGAAGGGCACATTGAGCGCGACATAGACCAGGATCAGCCCGAAATGCGTGTCGATGATGCCGAGCCGCGCAAAGACGAAGAACAGCGGCAGGGACAGTGCGATGCCGGGCACCGTGCGCGTCAGCATCAGGCCGAGAAACATCGCCGACTTGGCGTGGAAGCGATAGCGCGCAAAGGCATAGCCGCCCGCCATGCCGATGGCGATGGCGATCAGCGTCGAGGTCACCGAGATGATCAGCGAATTGCGGAAATAGTCGAGCACCGGAATGCCGCCCTTGCCGACGCCGCTGAACATGGCGACGTAGGCATCGAGCGAGAGTTGCTGCGGAATCCACACCGGCGGCTTGGCCATGATCTCGACAGTCGGCCGCAGCGACGACAGCACGATCCAGATGCCGGGCAGGCAGATGACCAGCATGGCCAGGAACAGCCCGATGCCATGGACGATCCGAAGCGCTTTGTTGCCGGCGCGATGCAGGCTGTTCTGGTCCATCCTCACCACTCCGCCGCGATCTGCGTGCGCGCCGCGGCGAGCTTGCGGTAGAAATAGACGGTGAACAGGATCGACAGCAGGATCGAGAAATAGGCCATGGCATTGGCCATGCCCATTCTGGCATCGCCATAGGCGGTGCGGGCGACCAGCGTCCAGACCAGCTCGGTGCGGCCGGCAGGGCCGCCGTCGGTCATGATCTTGACGATGTCGTAGGCGCGCGCGACGTCGAGCGAGCGGATGGTCATGGCGATGAAGGCAAACGGCATGATGAACGGCCAGGTGACATAGCGGAATGTCTGCCATGGCGTGCAGCCGTCGACGCGGGCCGCCTCGACGGGTTCGCGCGGCATCGCCAGCAGCCCGGCCAGGATGAGGATCGCGAACACCGAAGTCGACGACCAGATCTCGGCGGTCAGGATGGCGATGAAGGCGAGATTGCCGTCGATCAGCCACGGGATGGCGCGATCGGTCAGGCCGAGCGCCTGCAGGGCGTTGTTCACCAGGCCGATATTGTCGTTGAACATGAATTTGAACTGGAAGCCGACGAGGATCGGCGAAAACATCATCGGAAACATCATGATGGTGCGCAGGAGCCGCTGGCCGCGCGACGCTTTCTCCACCAGCAGGGCCAGCCCGAGCCCGATCAGCATTTCCAGGTTGAGCGCCACCGTCAGCAGCACCACAGTACGGGCAAAGGCGATCCAGAAATCGCGGCTGGTCAGGATGGTGACGTAGTTGCGGGCGCCGATGAAGACCCAGAACGTCTCAGGCCTGGTCAGCCGGAACGGCGTGAAGCTGGAGTAGAGCGACAGCAGCAACGGCACCACCACCACGGCCGCCAGCACGATCACCGCCGGCAGCAGGAGCAGCAATGGTGGCGAGGGTCTCCAGCCTTTCATGGCGATCCGGTTCTGGTTGGTGCCCGGACACCGAAGCCCGCCATCGGCGAGCTGGGATCAAGACAAAGCGGGTTGCGCATGGTTCGAAAAAAGTTCGGGGGCGCCGCTCTTCAATGAGCGCGGCGCCCCCTTGGGAGAATGGTCAAAGCTTGCCGGCGTCCTCGAGGATCTGGGTGGCCTTGGCGGCAGCGTCGTCCAGCGCCTGCTTGGAGGTCTTGTCGCCAAGGATGGCGGCCTGCAATTCGGGATAGACGGCGTTGGAGATTTCGATCCATTCAGGTGTCTGCGGCACGGCGAAAGCGTGCTTTGCCTCTTCCTGGAAAGCCGCCAGCACTTCCTTCTTGTAAGGATCGTTTGCTGCCTGCTGGATGTCCCAGTCCCACACCGCCGTGCGGGTCGGCAGAGGTCCGCCTGCTGCCTCGAGCTTCTGGCTGTCCTCATTGGTCAGGAACCAGACCAGCGACGCGGCCGCTTCCTTGCTGGCGCAGTTTTCGGTGACCGAAAACCCGTGGTGCCCCGACCAGCCGGTGCGAATGCCGGCCGATCCCTTCGGCGCCACCTTCACGCCGACATTGCCGGCGACCTTCGACGACTTTGGATCGTTGAAGAAGCCTGCCCAGCCAGGCCAATCGAGGTTGATGGCGACGGTGCCCGAGGCAAAGCCCTGGCCGAGATCGTCCCACAGATAGTTGGTGGTGCCGGCCGGCACTGCCTTGGCCTTGTAAAGATTGACGAACCAGTCGAGCGCGTGCACGCCGGCCTCCGAATTGAATGCGGGCTTGCCGTCCTTGTCGAGGTACTCGCCACCGTCGGCGATGAGCATCTCGTAAAAACGGCCGTTGATCGCCTCTTCCTTGCCGGCGAACTGGGTGCCATAGAAATCGGGCGGGCTGGCGAAGAATTCCGCCTGCTGGGCGACCTCGTCCCAGGTGTCGGGCGGTGTCAGCTCCTTGCCGTACTTGGCCTTGTAGGCGGCCTTCTTGGCTTCATCCTGATAGAGGCTCTTCTGGTAATAGAGCGCCGAGACATCGAACTGCGCGCGCGGCAGCATGACCAGCTTGCCGTCGAGCGTCGAGGCCTTGATCGTCGACGGCACGAAGGCGTCGATCTCCTCCTTCGGCAGCAGCTTGTTCAGGTCGGTGTAGATATCAGGATATTGCGGCGCGAAGGACGAGTGGTTCGAGCCGACGCACCAGTTGATGCTGCCGGAGGCGATGTCCGACTTGATCTCCTTGTCGAGCTCGAAGTGGTTCTTCTTCGAGATCACGTTGACCTTGGCGCCGGTCAGTTTTTCCCATTCGCCGATCCGCGCGTAGAGCCCTTCATATTGCTGGCCGCCGATCAGCTTGGCGTCGATGGTGACGCCGTCGAATTTGCCGGGCAGTTCGGCAGCAAGGGCAGCACTAGCACCAAACGCGAGTAGCGTTACGCCGGCCGACAGGCCGCAAAACAGTTTCGTCATTGGTATCCTCCCAAAGAGCCTGCATCGATCGCGTAGCGAGGTCGATCGGCAGCTTCATTCATATACAAACAAAACATTTATAGGATCGTCAAGCCGAAAGTTCTTTCGGAAGCAAGGCTGTTGCGTATATGAAAAGTGAAATTCACTGGAGAGGCGCAATGGCAGAGGACGAGGAAGACGACCGGTATCGAGCCCCGGCGCTGGACAAGGGGCTCGACATCCTCGAGCTGCTGGCCGGCGTCGACGGCGGCCTGACGCAGGCGGAAATCGCCAAGAAACTCGACCGTAGCCCGAATGAGTTCTATCGCATGCTGGATCGGCTGGTGCGGCGCGGCTACGTCACGCGTCCTGATGGCGACCGTTATTCGCTGACGCTCAAGCTGTTTGGCCTGGCGCAGCTGCACGCGCCGGTGCGCCGGCTGGTTTCCTATGCGACGCCGCTGATGCGCGAGCTGGCCGAAACCTCACAGCAGGCAAACCAGCTCGTCGTCTTCGATCGCGGCTCCGCGGTGGTTATTGCCCAGCAGGAGGCGCCGGATTACTGGGGCATCTCTATCCGCGTCGGCTCGCATATCAGCCTGTTCGACACCGGGTCCGGCCATGTGTTGCTGGCGTTCCGCCCGTCGGAAGAGCGGCAGATGATGATCTCCGAACATCTGCGCAGCACCGACAAGCCACCGCAATCGCCAGAGTTTTTCGCCCGCCTCGACCAGATTCGTGAACGCGGCTACGAGATGATGGCGTCGATGCAGACGGCCGGCGTGTTCAACCTGTCGACGCCCGTTCTCGGCTCGGACGGCAAGGCGATCGCCGCACTGTCGATCCCGTACATAACCCTGGTCAACGCACCCAAGGCGCCCGACATCACCAGGACCATAGAGCTGTTGCTGGCAGCGACCGAAAAGCTGTCGCAACTGGCGGGATCGACTGTCAAGCAATCGCGATGAATTCTTATTTGAATGAAGAATTTCTCCGTGAGATGATCTCGAAGTCGCCAAGGAGGAGCGCGCCGCCATGATTGTCGACACCCATCTGCACCTGATCGACCAGTCCGCCCTGCGCTATCCATGGCTGGCCGGCGTGCCGGCGCTCAACCGCGATTTCCCCTACGACGAATATGCAGTCCAGGCCCGTCGCGCTGGCATCGACGGCGCGTTCCATATGGAGGTCGATGTCGATCCAGCCGATATCGAGGCCGAAACCGGCCATGTCAAAGCGCTCTCGCGGCAAAAGGGCAGTTTGCTGAGGGGAGCGATTGCCTCCTGCCGTCCGGAGGAGCCCGGCTTTGCCGCTTATTTGGAAACGCAGCGCGCAGATCCTTTCGTCAAGGGCTTTCGCCGTGTGCTGCACGTCATGCCCGATGAGCTGTCGGAGGGCGCGCTGTTTCGTGAAAACATCAAGCGGCTAGCCGGCAGCGGCCTGACCTTCGATCTTGTCGTTCTGCCGCACCAGATCCCCAAGGCGATCGCACTCGCCGATCTCGCGCCGGATGTGCAGTTCGTGCTCGACCATTGCGGCGTGCCCGACATCAAGGGCGGTGCCGAGCACCCCTGGCGCGAGCATATGGCGGAGATCGCGCGGCGCCCGAACGTCGTCGGCAAAATTTCTGGTGTGGTCGCCTATGCGGATGCCGGATCCTGGACTGTCGAAACGCTGCGTTCCTACGTCGAGCACACCATCGAATGCTTCGGCTGGGACCGCGTCGTGTGGGGCAGCGACTGGCCGGTCTGCACGCTCGGCGGCGGGCTTGCGACCTGGATTGCGGCAACGCACGCGCTGCTCAGCGGTGCCAGCGCCGATGAGCGGCAAAAACTGCTGTCAGGCAACGCCAAGCGGCTGTGGAGGTTGTAAGCGGCTCAGATCGTCGCCGACACGTGCCGCTCGCGGCCGTAGAGCGAAACCAGGAGCACGATGACCAGGCCAAGTGCCGCCTGCACGGTCGAGGGTCGGAAGCCGAGGCCGATCAGCAGCGTGTTGATCTCCGTTAGCACCAGCACGCCGGCAATGGTGCCGAAATAGCTGCCGCGGCCGCCGACAAGGGCGGCGCCGCCGACCACCACTGCCGCAATCGTCTGGAACAGATAGGGTTGGCCGACATCACCATAGGCAGAGCCGGTGAAGCCGAGCAGCAGCACGCCGGCCGCGGCGGCGAAGAAGGCGCTCGCGGCATAGGTGACCGTCCACATGCGGACTGGATCGATCAGCGCCAGCGGCGCAGCACCTGGATTGCTGCCGAGGGCGTAGAGACGGCGGCCGTATGGCGTGCGCGCCAGCACCAGCGCCACCAGCAAGGTCAGCACCGCGACGCATGGCACCAGCCCCGGTACCGGCAGCGGTCCGACCGAACCGCCGATCGAAACGAAGGCGGAAACCGTGATTCGGGCCGGCCCGCGCAACAAAACCACCGTGCGCGCGTTTGCGAGGCATGGAAGCTCACGAGAACGTCGAGAACGCCTGGGCGTATGGTATAGAGACGTGCCCTGCCGGCGTGCTGCCGAGCGTCGAAGCCGTGTTTCTGCTTTATGGCCCCGAGCCCATCCATGAGGGTGAGGCGTTAGCCAAGGCTATCATCGAAACCGTTGAAAGGCTCACTCGCCCTGGCTCTTGAAAATCTCTGCGACGAGACATCCTTGGACACGCTTCCACGCCCGGTCGCTGATCGGGGTTCGAGATGTCAATTTATTTGTGCCGGTTCGGGTCAAATGGCGAACCTGCTAGGCGTCCCCTAGCGAATGGCTGTAGAGCTGGCCGTATTCTGGCTTTCCAGTTTCTTTCGAGCATTTTGTTGTACTCCTGTGCTGGGCCGATCGGGCGAGCTACCAATTCTTGGAACCGCTCTTCCCGCTGCCCAAGGTTGGTGGCGGTTTCGACCACACTATCGGTCATCGACCGGATTGCAATTTGCCTCTCCGTGTCAGAGAGGTCGAACCCCTGCAGATGCGTTGCCACAGTGACAAACATTGTATGAAGACGAGTTTCCAAAGGAGGGTACGGGTGTTGCGCTGCGAGGGCAAAATCGCCCTCCCATCCGGGTTTCCGCCCACCCCTGAACTTCACGAACGTATCAAAATAATGATATATAGCTGCTCCTAGAATGCTCATTTGCTGGGTTTGGTTGCCAAAGCGATTGGATTCTGGCCACCGCCAAATCTGGCTACCGTCCTCTCGTCGTCCCTCGGCTTCAGCACCGGCAATTCGGGAAAAAAGCGCCTGCGCGGCATAGCTGTCAGCATCATATTCGAGCGTTTGGTTATCCAGCCCCGAGAGAGCGTCGCGCCCGACGTGGCTCCGGAGATCTAGGTGCCCATTCACTATGTGAGCAAACTCGTGGAACCTTGCTACCGACACAGCCGCATGTGCTGTTATCGACCATCTTCTCTTGTTTTCTGCTGAAAACGGCCGCTCGGTGAGACCGATAGCTTTGCCGCATTCCCCGTACAAAAATATGATCACCGCGGCGCTGATGCCTACGAAATACTTTCCGTTTAACACGCCAGCGTAGGCGTTAATCGCTTCGCTTGCGAGGACAGCAGCTTCTACCACTATGCTGTGCGCACTCGCGCTCCACTGCGCAGCGTCTTTGCGCAGCATTGCGGCTTCGCTCGCAATGATGGCATCGAATGCGTCGGGCTCGTCCCGAGGGATCCAAATGCCCCCCCGTTCACCTGCCCAATGGACGAATTCAGGTGAATATGGGGTCGTTGGTTGTGCGGATAGGCCTTCCAATTTGATTCTTTAAGTCCCTCTTTCAGAGCAGCTTACTGCTCGCACAAGCTCAGGTCCTCGCAATCAAGAGATTATCAGCTCCCGCGCTGGCTGTCCCTTGCCGCCCGAGACCGTGTAGATCAGCTCGACGCCGTCAAATGCAAAACCCGCGAACGTCTCGCGGATCTCCGGCACGTCGTTGATGGACAGGATGAAGCGCCCCTTCAACGTTCGCAGCTTCGTCGCCAATGCATCGAATTGGTCGCGGCCGAACATCTCTTTGCCATAGTCGCTCTCGCTGCCGAAATAGGGCGGATCGAGATAGAACAGCGTCTCCGGCCGGTCGTAGCGGTCGATGAAGGCCGACCAGTCGAGCTGCTCGATCACGACGCCCGCAAGCCGGTCGTGCACGTCGGCCAGGAGCGGCTCAAGGGTCGTCAGGTTGAAGCCCGCCGAGGAGCGCGGGTCGACTCCGAAATTGCGGCCAGTGACCTTGCCGCCGAAGGCCAGGCGCTGGAGGTAGAGGAAGCGGCCGGCGCGCTCCAGATCGGTCAAAGTGAGCGGGTCGCTGCCACCGTCCCGTCGGCGATCAGCCCGTCGACCAGCCGCTTCAACTCCTTGGTGACTGTGACGCGCCACGGATTGCCCTGATAGGACTCGGAGTGGCACCATTTCCACGGCTTTGGCGGCGGCATGAAATTGTCCCAGGCCGACGGCAGCATCTTCTGCGGCGCGCCGTCATATTGCGCCTTCAGTTCGGTCGGCAATCCAGCAATCACGCCCGAAACGTCTTGAGCGCAGGCTATGGTCGTGAGCGATGCAAGTGCGGTTGCGGCCATAAGGCCGCGGATCAGGCTGTTCATGTTCTCCTCCGTTCGGTTGTTTTCAGGCTCCTCCGCCGGCAACGCCGGACACCTGCGTCGAAAGGCTCTCCCGAAACAGGCGATTGAGATCGGCAACGACGCGAGCGGCATTGTGCCTTTCGCTCAGGCCGAGATTGATGCGATCTGACGCCGCCTGCTGGAAGGCCATGTAGCCGTCGTGCCGCGGCCTGACCCAGGCACCTTCGAGCGTGGCTCGGGTGTCCTTGTAGAAGTTGCCGGTGGCAGCGTTGACGGCGGCATCCTCCCAGGCTGCCGCATGGCCGGGCTGGCCGCCGGCCGAGGCGTAAGGGCCGCGCTGCACGTCACCGCTGGCGACCCAGGAAGCGAAGTCGATGGCCGCCTGCCTGGCCTTCGAAAAAGCTGACACCGCAATGCCGGTCCCGCCGAGCGCCGAGCCTTTGGGGCCGGCATTGCCCGCGGCCGGGATATCCGCGAAAGCCAGGCGGTTGGGTCGAAACCCGGCGATGGCATAGGAGACATAGCCATAGATCAGCGGTGCACAGGCGATCCGTGATCCCGATCCGGCCATTTGCTCCAGAACCGCGATCGGATCCATGCCAAGGCATGCCGGATCGACGAGGGCCGCGATCTCGCGCATCATCTCGAAAACCTGCTTGCCCGTTGCCGGATCCACATGGTCGCCGGGGCCTTCGCCGGCGGGCCGGCCGAGATTGCCGGCGAGCGTGTAGAACACCATCAGCGAATGCGGCGGCCTGAGCGGCAACAGCACGTGGCCTTGCCGGGCCAGATCGAGCGCATCGGCCCAGCTCGCCGGCGCAGCCGAAAGCATGTCCGGCCGCCAAGCCTGCACCTGGCTGGCCGCGTCGATCGGAAACGCCCACTGCCGGCCTTGCCAGTTGTAGCTCGGAAAGGACCGGCCGACACTGCCCGCCGCAAGTGCTGCACGTTCGCCTTCCCGACCAGCGACATCGAGCGGCGTCAAACAATTCTCGGCGGTGATCTGGCCGACATGCGGATGGTCGATGACGATCAGGTCGTAGGCACTGGCCAATTCCTCGACCGGGAAGGATTCGAAATCCTGCAGCGAGCGCTTGTCCCATTCGATGGCGACGCCGGTGCGTTCCGTCCACAGCGCTGAACAGGCGACCATCGGGTCATAGCCGCGCGGATGGCTCCAGGTCATGCCTTTGAGCGTCACGTCGCTCACAGCCCGAACTCCTCGCGGATTTTTGCGCTGTGCTCGCCGATGCGTGGCGCGGCCCGCTCGACCTTGGCGCGGATGCCGTCGACCCTGAGCGGCGAGCGCGTGGTGAGGATCGAAACGTCATCCTCGCGCGTCACCGTCTGCAGCATGTCGAGAACCTGGAAGCCTTCGCTGGCCATCATTTCCGGCCAGGTCAAAACCTTGGCGCACCAGATGTCGGCGGGCTCGAGGATGCCGAGCCACCCATCCACCGTCCTGGTCGCGATTTTTTGCGCGATGATCGCCTTGATCTCGTCGCGGGCGGTGAACCAGGTCGACGGCTGGTCGCGGTAGGGCGCAAGCTCTTCGAGGCCCAGAAGATCGGCCAGCTTCGATATCGGCGTCATGGCGATCGCCAGATAACCGTCCTTGGCCGGATAGACGCCGTAGGGCGCCGACAGATAGGCATGGGCGCTGCGGAAAGATGACCGCCGCGGCAGCCGGCGTCCGTCATTGAGATGCGTCGTCAGCACCTCGAACTGGAAGTCGACCAGTGCTTCGAGCAGGCTGGTCTCGACATGGCTGCCCTTGCCGGTCACGCCGCGCCGCACCAGTGCGGCAAGGATGCCTTGCGCGGCGGCGGAGCCGGCCAGCATGTCGGCGATGGCCAGCCCGAAGGGCACCGGCCCCTGGTCCTCGTCGCCGTTCAGCCACATCACGCCGGAGCGGGCCTGCGCCAGCAGATCCTGACCGGGCCGCTTGACCCAGGGGCCTTCCTCGCCATAGCCGCTGATCGAGGCATAGACCAGGCGCGGATTAATCTTGCGCACCGCCTCGCAATCGAAGCCCAGGCGTTCGATGACGCCGGGCCTGAAATTCTGGATCAGCACGTCGGCCTTGGCCAGCAGGCCGCGCAGCGCCGCAAGATCGGCCTCGTCCTTCAAGTCGATGGCAAGGCTTTCCTTGGCGCGGTTGATGGCATGAAAAATGGTGGAATCGCCACCGATCTCGGTGTCGCTGAGATAAAGCCGGCGCGACAGGTCGCCGCCATCCGGCCGTTCTATCTTGATGACGCGGGCGCCGAGGTCGAGCAGTCTGAGTGAACAGTAAGGCCCGGACAGGAACTGGCTCATATCGACGACGATGAGCCCGGTCAGCGGCAGTTCGGCAATGGCAGCCATTGCCTATTTCTCCGTCTTGCCGGCGAAATCGGCCGGATTGCGGTACTTCACCGTCTGCAGGTGCTCGCAATAAAGCACGAGCTCGCCTTCGCCCTTGAAGACTTCATAGCTGGCGCGGATCAGCCCCATTTCCTTGTATTTCGGCTTCTTGTCGAGGTTGGAGCGGATCGAATAAATCGTGTCGCCGATGAACACCGGCTTGATGAAGCGCAATTTGTCGTAGCCATACGAAAAGGCGTTGATGCAATTGGTGGCGACGAGCCCGAGCCCGGCCGAGAACACGAAAGCGCCGGCGACCAGCCGCTTGCCGAAGATGCCTTCCGTTTCGGCGAACATCTGGTCCTGCACGTATGGATGGATGTCGAGCACCAGCGTGTTGAAGAGATGGCTGTCGCCCTCGGCAATGGTCCGGCGCAGCGAACGGATCTTCTGGCCGACCGGCCAGTCTTCGTAGAACCAGTTCTCCGCGTTCCAGACGGGAAGGTCGGCGTGTTCCTTCGGCATGTTGGCGGGGTGTGTCGATGCCACGCCAACGGTTGGCGCGAAGCCGCTCATGACGACTTCCTCTGGGAGCGGGAATCGTCCATCAGGGCGCGCCGCAGACCAGCGAAATGCATGATCGATCCTCCCGTCAATCTTCTTTTGTGAATAGTATTTTCACATATGGGGTTGTGTTGCAAGCGAGTCTCGGCGAAATTTTGCTTAGATCGGCGGCAGCCAACGCCGGCGGAACAGGAGGAAATGATGCAGAATGCCTGTCTGGTTTTCGTCGGTAGCCTCAACCGCGACGCCCCATATTTTCAGGGCGCGCGCGGTGTCGGGCTGGGCGTCTATAGTTTCGACGAGGGGACGCTGGAGACGAAGAAACTGGCCGAGACGGGAGGCATCGACAATCCGACCTTCCTGTCGGTGACGCCGGACGGCTCCCACATCTACGCCAATTCCGAAGTGTTCACCTGGCGCGAAGGCGTGGTCTCGGCTTACCGTTTCGACAGGCAGGCCGCCACGCTGTCCTACATCAACAAGCAGCCGACGCTGGGCAGCATCACGGCGCACAACACCATCACGCGCGACCGGACGAAGCTGCTGGTTGCCAACTACGGCATGGGCGAGGGCGGCCCGGATCGCTCGGTCGTGGTCTTCGGGCTGCGCGACGATGGCGGCCTGACCGCGCCATTGTCGAGCGTCGCCCATAGCGGGACCGGACCAGACCCCGAACGCCAGGAGCGGCCGCATGCCCATAGCGTAACCGAGACGGTTGCCGGCGGTGTTGCGATCGTCGCCGACCTCGGCATCGACCGGCTGGTGTCCTACCGCATCGGCTCAGACGGCAGCCTGACGAAGCTCGCCGAGTCGGCGCTTGCGCCAGGCGCAGGTCCGCGCCATCTCGCGCTGCATCCGGGCGGCCGCTTCGTGTTCCTCATGAACGAACTGGATTCGACGGTCGTCTCGCTGGCGCTGGACGAAGCATCAGGCAAGCTTACGGTGATCGACAGCAAGCCGGCCGTGCCGGCCGAGGCGCGGGACGTCAATCACTGCGCCGACATCCAGATCTCGCCCGACGGCCGCTTCCTCTATGGCTCCAACCGCGGTCATGACAGCATCGTGGTGTTTTCGATCGACCAGCAAACCGGCAGGCTTGCCCTTGTCGACTATACGCCTTGCGGCGGTGCCACGCCGCGCAATCTGGCACTGACGCCCTCGGGCGGCCATCTGTTCTCGGCCAACCAGAATGCCGACCGCATCTCGATTTTCGCCCGTGATGCCGCAACCGGCCGGCTGACCGACACCGGCCGATCTATCGGCATCGGCACGCCGATGTGCGTGAGGATCGTGCGTTGAGCGCTGGCGGGTGGAAATTCCGCCGGCACCATGGCCATAAGAACGCCCCGTTTCAATACGGGTGTCGGAACGCCTGTCGCGCGAGATAGGGAGCCACCAGCGCGCGTATGTCTGCGGCTGCTACATCACCGGCAGCACGCAATGCGCGCTCGTAGCGCCCATATTCGTCAACTGCGCCTTCGAAATCATTGCGGGACAGTTGCTCCTTTATCAGCGCCTTGCAGATCGGTCCGGCATCCGGATAGAAGTCCAATACCCCTAGATATATCGCCCGTGCTTTGTCGGCCCGGTCGGCCGCCTCCAGCCGCTTGCCGAGCCGCAGCCCAAGATCGATCAGTTCGCGACGCACGCGCTCGCGAGCCGGGAGCGACCAGGAAGTGGTTCGCTCATGCAACAACAACGGACCGGGGAAGGCATGGAAGAGCGCCTCCGCGTCAGGCCGCAATCCCTCCCCATTAATCGCTGCGACAGTCCTGAACCGTGCTTCCCAGTC
Organism: Mesorhizobium sp. M0815; assembly: GCF_040319995.1. Taxonomy (NCBI): domain Bacteria; kingdom Pseudomonadati; phylum Pseudomonadota; class Alphaproteobacteria; order Hyphomicrobiales; family Phyllobacteriaceae; genus Mesorhizobium; species Mesorhizobium sp. M0815. Next base: position 80,435 of record NZ_JAMYOU010000010.1, read on the forward strand.
GGCGAGGTCGACCCAGACCTTGTCCGATGCAAGGCGAAGCCTGCCTTCGCGCTGGACGATGAGGTCGGTCCGTCCCAGCAGCTTGCGCAGCCGATGAAGCGCCTGGTCGCACGCCGCCCGCGCCTGGTCGCCATCGAGGTTGGGCCACAGCCAGTCCTGAATGGTCTCCAGCGAGCAGGTATTTTCCTTTGAGATCGCCAGCACCCGCAGGATGTCGAGGGCCTTCGTCGGCGGCTTCGCGCCGAGAGGGAGAGGGTTTGCATCGAGTTCGAGCCGAAAGCCTCCGAGAACGTGGACCCTGAGCGGCCATGGCCAGGCGGCGGGCCGCCGGGGGGGCGGCTCGAGCCGGCGTTCGCGGATCAACGACCGGCAGAACTCGGGCTCGATGCCGCGCTCAAGCGCATCGCCAAGCAGTTCGGCGAGCAACTCCGGAACGTTGAGCAGCACCATTGGCCAGCTGATGTCGCGTAGCGCTTCCAGGAACGCCTTCAGCCGGTCGCCATAGTGCGGATCCTCGTTCCACAGGCTCTCCAACGCGGCCGCTGCCAGAATGCATATCTCGGTTCGCTTGTGGGCACCGCCGTCCAGCCGCGGCAGCAGATCGCTGAGAAGCGCGGCGGCTTCGTGCGGCCTCCTGTCCGCCAGCAGCACCTGGAACTGCGTAATGTAGTGCGGCCAGCGCTCGATCATCGGCTCGTTGGCCGCCTCGATGGCCGCCATGAAGTGCTCGCAATCCTGGTAGGCGGCCGTGAAATCGCTTTGCCTGGCATGGAGCGCGGCGTGGCAATCGGCGACGACGGCAACCTGTGTGGTGAAACGGCTGTCGGCGATTTCGGCCAAGCGCTCGACCACTTGGTGGAACTCGGCAAAATCGTTGCGGACCTTCATCTGCATTTGCAAATGGTAGAGCCCCCCGAACTCCACGCCCTTTAGCGACTCGCGCTCGCCAATCGCGATCGCCGCCCGCAACGCGGCTTCGGCCGACGGATAGGGAAAATCCCTTCTCTTGTAGGGAAAATAACGTCCACTTTCCGCACCAAAGGCGACCAGCCACATGCCGAGAATCCAAGGCAGCACGCTCTTGTCACTCAAATCGTCAACGACGCTGTCGACGGCCTTGGCGAACAGATCGGCGCGCATGGTCGATGCCGAAAGATCGATCAGCGTTTCGCTGGCAAGCAGCCGCAATCCGCTCGGATCGTGCTCGGGATTCCGCGTCAACCGCTCCAGGAGTTCGGTTTCGAGTGCCTGTCCGGCGGGGCTGCTGCGGTAGTAGTCGTCGCCGAAGTTCAGCGCCCGCATCATGCCAATGCGTACCAGCATCGCTTCCTCGGAAGGTAGTTCCGGAAGCCCGCGTTCGATCAGCTCGAACGCCCGTCGCGTCCACATGGACAGACCTTCGTAGGTGCGCCAACTGGCCGTTTTGACCAAGACCGCCCGCGACACCGTGAGGCACAGGCCGCGCAGATCGTCGGCCTCGCAAAAGGCTTGCCATGCCTTCGACAGCCAACGCTCCGCTGCAGCGTCGTCGGGCATGTGGGCCACGCCCAGCCAATAGAAATGCCAGCCATTCATGACGGTTTCCGGCAATCGGCCGCACCATTCGATGAAGGTCGCGCGGCTCCCTTGCGCCAGCAAGGCCTCCGCGCGGCTCAGCAGCAGCTCGCTCGCTTGGTCCCAGTCGTCGGCCTGTAAGGCGAGGTGGATGGCTTCGTCATGACGGCCGGCCTCCGCAAGGACCTTCGCCGCCTTTCGCCGGAGCGATTGCTGCTCTTCCCTGGCAACTTGTTGTGCGAAACGCCGGTCGAGGAAGTCGCGCAAGAGGTCATGAAGGTGAAAGATATCGCGGCTGTTTTCCGAGCGCGTGACCAGAAACTGTCGCCTGTAAAGCCTGTCGAGCAGCTTTCCTGCTTCGCCCGACCCGATCATCTCGTCAGCCAACCCGGCGCTGATTTCGGGCAGCAGATTGAGTTTCAGCAGCATGTCCTGGTCGGCGGCGGGAAGGGAAAGGAAGAAATGACGGCCGAGAACGTCCGGCAGCGCATTCTGCCCGCCGAGGACCGTCTCGCTTATGCCGTCCAGTCCGGCTTTCGCACCTTGATCCGCGAGCAGGACGAGCCCGACCGCCCAACCGCGTGCCGCCTCGACATCGACCGGAGCGGCGTCGTTCGAACGCAGTTGGACGAGTTCGCGCGCTTCCGCGGTCGAGAATTCGAGCGCGTAGCGGTCGATGACAGCCATTTGGCCCTTGAGAATGAGGTCGCGCAATTCCTCCTGGGGTAACGTGCGCGAGACACAGATGCAGCGGACCGTGTCAGGGAGTTCACGGAACATCTCGGAAAGCACCGCCCGGAATTCTGCGGTATCGGCGTCGTGCAAATCATCGAGCACCAGAATTGTGCCGGGCTTTAGCCGAGCGAAGTAGACTCTCGAGAAGCGCCTGGCGAACTCCTTCGGCTGCTCGGCATATTCGACGCCGAAGACCGGCATGTCTCCAGCCGAGGCTGAGTCCAGCGACTGCGCCAGATATTGAAAGAACCGCGCGATATCCTGGTCGCCCTCGTCGACGCGGTACCATATGTGCGGCGCCTCGACGCTTTCGAGGTAATCGATGACCGCCGTCGTCTTGCCATAGCCGGCCGGCGCCGCCACCCAGCATACGCTTGACCGCGACACCCGATCGATCGCTTCGAGAACGCGGTTCCGCCTCAATATCCTGGCGCTGCGCGGCGCCGCCAGCTTGGCGATCCGGCCTGTGCCCGAGAGCGGGCGGCTCGCGTCGGCTTCAACGGCGTCCAAGGCGGCCATGGGGGCTCCCGCTCGACCAATTATCGAGCGTCGGTCGTGCTGCCATGACCGTCCCGGCGACCCGATTGACGTTAGCGCAGCGTAATCATGCGACAATTCGTAGTGGCTTCGCAGATGAAGCGGCACTGGCTGATCCCGGAGGGGCGGATCTCGATGGTTGCGCAACCTGAAATTGGGCAATGGACGGCGGGTGAACCTCGCATTCCGTCTTCGACCGTCGGCTCCAAATCCGGTAGAAGATCTGATCATTGGTATTCCCTCCGATTGGCAAGCTCATGGACTGACTGACAGTCCTTTCCAAACTCACGAGCTCATCCTGTGCGCAGTGGCATTCGCGCACATCGGTACGGTCACCTAGTTTCTCGGCGATTGATCTCCTAGTTTTCGCGAGCTTGCCTAGTTTTTAAGGGCTTGTTGGGCGCCCGGGTCCTCGGTGCCTTACGCAACCGGAAATCATGAAGCGGACGGGACCGGACTGTGCAAGGCAATGGGTGACCGGTGTATCCCGCACTCTGTTTTCGACAATCCGCTCCAGCGGCCCGCGCGCGGATTGTCCGCGCTGCCGCACGCGACTGTGCAGGGCGCACAGCCAATCGAGAAATAGCCTTTTTCAACGAGCGGATGCCGGGGAAGGCGATGATGGTCGAGATAGACCTCGATCTGCTGGCGGGTGAAGCGGGCAAGCGGCTCGATCTTCAGGCGTCCGTCAGTTTCTTCCAGCGTCGCGACATCCGTGCGAACTCCACCATGATATCGCTTGCGGCCGGAAATCCAGGCCCTGAAACCGCTCAGGGCCTTCTCGAGCGGCAACACCTTGCGAATGTGACAGCACCGGTCCGGATCGCTGCGGTGCAGCGATCCAGCGCCGTCGAGCGCCCGCAGGACGTTTGCCTGGGGCGTGACGATGCGCACATCTGTGAGGCCGAGCAAGGCCGTCAATTGTGCGCCATAGGCGACCGTTTCCGCAAACAGCTTTCCGGTATCGAGCGTGATGATGGGGAGGGATCGGTCGATCGACGCGGCCATGTGCAGCAACACCGCAGATTCCGCGCCAAATGAGGAGACGAGCGCTACGTTTCCGCGGAACAAGTCGGTGACGAGCGGCGCCAGCAGCTCGGGCCCGTCGAGATGGTTCAGCTCCGCGATGATGCCTTCATGCATGGCAATTCGGCCCGGTTTGGCGTGACACGGCCGGTTCATAGTCTGCTCACGAAATCGAGGATCGCCTGGCGGTCGGCCTCGTCCAGGCCGAAGAAGCGGTCGCGGACGATCTGCGCCGTGCCGCCATGCGCGAACACCGCGTCGCGCAGTGTGGTCGCGCGGCCGTCATGCAGGAAACGCTGGCGCAGGCGGATGCCGATCAGCGGCGTTGTCCGCCATTCGGCGCCGATCGCGTCGCCCTGGATGATCTTGTCGTCGAGTGCCGGCCCCATGTCGTGCAGCAAAAGGTCCGAGTAGAGCCTGACTTCGCCTTTTGTGCCCGCCAGCGCCGGCACATGGCATTTGGCGCAGCCGACGGAAGCGAAGAACCTTCCGCCATCGCTGCCCAACATCGCGCTTTCGCTCGATGCCGGGGGCGAGGCCAGGAAGCCGGCCGAGAACGGGATCAGTGCACCGTAGGCCAGGGTTGCCGACAAAAGCACGCCGGTGGAGCCGAGGCCGATCAGGCGCCACGCACCGCCGGCTTCGCCAAGACGGCCGATGCGGGTGGTGATCCCGAGCGCGACCATCACCATCAGGAACAGGAACTGGTCGACATCGAGAATGCCGCGGCGCAATTGCGGATCGAGCGTGATTTGCGAATTGAGCATCACCACGCCGATGAAGGCGACGATGAACCACGGGAACGGGATCGGCGTGGCTCCGGGCGTGCTCTTGCGGCTGCGAAAGAACGTGCCGATGACCAGCAGAAGCGGGATGAGCATCAGCACCTTGCTGAGCTTGACGAGGGTGGCGGTGTTCAGCGCCCCGTCGGAGACGGCGAAGGAGGCACCGTAGACTTGCGCCAGTTCGAAGATGCTCGCGCCGACGAACACGCCGTAGAGCCGGTCGTCGAGATGCGGCAGCCAGCCGCCCAGGAACATCACGGGATAGACGAGCAGCGCCGCGGTGCCGCTGAGTGTGATCAGGGCGATCGCAACCCCGGCGCTCTGGTCGCGTGCGCGCACCAGCGCAGCCACGGAGAGAATGGCCGCTGCGCCGCAGACGGCGCTTCCGACCGCGACCAGCAACGCAATCTCGGCCTCCAGCCTGAATAGCTTGCGTGCGATAGCGTAGAGCAAAGCCGCGACCAGGATCAGTTCGATGGCCGCCACCGCGAGCGGCATCAGCCCGAGATCGAGGAACAGTCGCGTCGTGATGCGGAAGCCGACAAGGACGACCGCCAGCCGCAACAGATAGCGCTTGGTGAAGTCGAGCCCCGGGCGCAGCAGGTCGGGACAGGCAAAGCAGTTGCCGATCAGCAGCCCGAAGAGCATGGCGACGAGGACCGGATTGCGCGACAGGGGTTCGCCCAAGCCGCCGGCAATCCAGCCGCCCGCAAGGGCGAGCGCGGCCGCCACGGCGATACCGGGCAAGATCGAGCGCGCTTTTTCCGGCGCATGCGAAAACGTCAGGGTAATGCTCATCGTCTGGCCTCCTCGGCCGGGGTGAGCGTTCGCAGATAAGCAGCCACCGCCTCGATCTCTCCGGACCCTTGTTCGACGGGCTGCGTGTCCGTCCCGCTGTGGCCGAAGACGACGCTGGTGATGCCGAGCTCCCTGGTGAAGGCGTCGGCGACCATCTCTTCGAGGACCGCAATGTCAGCCTTCCAGCCATAGCGGCCGACCCGCGTCGCGCCGTTGGCATCGAGGACATAGTGCGGGCGGCCCTTGATCCCGTCGCCCTTGCTGATCGCCTGCGCCTCGATGACGCTGTCGGGTATGTCGTCGATGCCCGCGACGCCGTAGAGGCTGGGCGGCATGCGCAGCGAGATGACGTTGGCCTGGCGCGGCAGTGCAGCCGGTTCAGCCGCGGTGCCGGCACCATCGCGCAGCATATAGCGCCGGGCGACCGGGCTGTTGGGATGATCGATCGGGACCGTGCGGCCGGATTCCGGATCCATATGGGCTATCCTGCGCGCGAAACGGTTCTCATCGGCACTCGCACCGCCGGGGCCGGGATGGCAGGACAGGCAGGACGTCGCATTGAACAATGGTCCAAGACCGGTCCGCGGCGTGAAATCGGTCTGAAACAGCGCCCTTCCGCGAGCGGCGAGATCGGGATTGGCGACAGCATTTTGCGTCTGCTGGGCCGTCGTCGACACGCCGTGCTCGTCAAAGGCAGGGACCTCGAGCAGCGCTCCGTCTTGGCCGGGAAATCCGGGGAGCTCGCCGCCTATCGTTATCCAGATCCGCTGCGCGTCCGCCGACGTCGCGATGGCGCGTAGGCGATCGCCGCCGAGAGGCCCAAGGCCAGGGATATCGATCCTGGCCCGGGCGAGAAGCCGGCCATCCTGGCTTATGCGCAGCAGCGAGCCGTTGCCGCGATTGCCGACAAACAGGTCCGACCCGCCGGCAAGCGTCGTGTGGCTTGAAAATTGCGGATTGGCGATCTCGGGAACAGCTGCGGCGATATCGACCGGACGGTCGAATTCCGGCAGCGAGATGGTGTCGGTCCCGGCGACCGTGAAATGCCGCCGGTCGTCTTGCAGTTTCAACAGCACCAGCCGGTCGCGGCCGGGGTCGGCGATGTAGAGAACGCGGTCCGGGTTCCACTTGAAGACAATGCCGATGACACCGGAATCGTCGCCACTGTTGCGGCCCGTGCTCACCGTGCCGGGGCCGGCCAGGCCGTCGACACCGTCCTGGACATGAACCTGGACCACGCTGCCGTCCGCAGTGACCGCTGCGAACACGGCAAAACCGCTGCCGTCCGGCGATGGGCCGAGAAATGCCGTTCCGAGCGCACCTGTGTGCAGCCCGCCAGGCGTCAGTTGGCCGCTTGCCCGGTAGTTCAGCAGCTTCGCCAGCCATCCGTTGGCCAGCCAGCTACTCGCCAGCCATCCAGTGGGTTGAGCGATCTGCTCCTGTTCGCGATCAGTGGACCGGCCGGCGAACACGCCACCGGCCTCGCGGCTTGGCGCATTGTCAAGCGGCGCCCCGTCGGGGTCGACGACGGTGACGCTGCCTTCGCCGGCCAATCCGTTCGGCGCGTTGGCGATCCAGAGCCTTCCAAAGGCGTTGTTGATCGAGATGTAGCGCGGTCCGGATGCCGCCGCCAACCGCGCCGTTCGAGCCTTGCCATTGTAGCGCCGGTTGAGGAATAGCTCGCTCTGCGCAGTGTAGAGCTGGACTGGGCTCGCTCCGTCATAGTCGGTGAGATCTTGGTCGGTGAGATCCTGCGGAACCAGGATCGTGCCCGATTTGTCGCCGCGCGGATCGATCGACAGGATCGCGCCAGGTTCGAACGCAGGATCGCCTGGCGGGGCGCCGAAATTGCTGCCTACCGCGACCAGAACCCTAAGCGGATCGAGCACACGTCCTTCGCGCGTGGTCAGCAGGAATTCCGGATTTCCTGGTATCGGTCCGCCATTATGAAAACGCCCCACCTCGCGCACGCCGGCCACGCCCGGCAGCCCGACGGCGACGATGCGGGCGCCCAGGCGCCAGGCGTGATCGCTGGTGAAGCCCACGCTCGGCAGCAAGCTGAAAGACACCGCTGCCATTGCGGAGATAATCCGGCCAATCGAAAGGTCCAGCGAGGCGCAGCTTCGCCGGGACCGACGAGGTCTGACGAAATCCACAAACACCGCGGCAAGGCCTTTGCGCATTGCGATATCCCCGGCTCGATACCTCGATGCGTCTGCATGCGGCCCGTGCGCATGTGACGCTTATCTCGACGCGATCATTGAGCGGGTGCACTTACGTATCGTGTACGGGATCCACCGCAGGCAGGATCTTGCGCTCGGAAATGCGTCCGGCCGCAGAAGCGCTTCGCGAGGCAAGCGCTTCGCACTGTCAGGCAAAGGCGATTATGGGCCACGGCGAGGTTGCCGCGGACGGCAATTCTCAGAACTCGAGCGCCTGCCTGAGTGCCGGGCCGCTCCTGACGCGCAAATCGAGGTCGGCCTCGATATGGTCGATGTGGTGCAGCATCAGCGCGCTGGCGCGTTCGGCATTGCCATTTTCCAGCGCCTCGAGGATCTGCGTGTGCTCGTTGTGGCCGCAGCTCGAGATACCCGAGCGGCCATAGAGCGCGATCACCAGAGATGAACGAGCGACCAATTCCTCCATGAAGCGCTGCAGGATGACGTTTCCCGCGACCGACGCCAGCAGCAGGTGAAAATCCCCCGACGCCTTGATCTCCGATCGCCTTGCGTTCGGTCCGCGTTCGGCGATGAAACGGCCTTCTTCGTCGAGCTGGGCCTTGAACGCGGCGACATGCGCCGGCGTCATCCGCCCGGCGGCGGCAATCGCGATGCCGGGTTCGATCAGCCGGCGCGAAGCAAAGACCTGCCGCGCTTCCTCCGGCGACGGATTGGCGACGAAGGCGCCGCGATTGCGCTCGGTGCGCACCAATCCCTCGAAGGAGAGCATCTGCAGTGCGGCGCGCGCCACGGTGCGGCTGACATCGAACAGCGTGCCGACTTCGCCTTCGGAAAGCTTGGTTCCGGGCGCCAGCCGGCGATCGACGATCGCGTCGCGCAACTGATCGCGGATCGCCTGCGCGCGATCCTCGTTGGCGGCCTCGATAGCAGGGAAAGTCTGGTCGGCAATGTTCATGGCGGTGATCCTGCGTACTTCTACCCTGAATCGCATCGCTTGGACGAGAGACAAAGTGAATACAGGGATGAAAAAGATTGCATGCGATTTTTGCGAGGATCGGCGGCAATCGCCTATAATTTGTGCATTGCACAAGGATGCCATATCGGCAGCCATGTCGATGCAGCCCTGATTTCTTCGAGGATTCAGTCGGTTGGTGCGGCGGCGCGCAACTGGCACGCATGATGCTTTGGCTAATCCGACCAAAGGGGAAGCTGGATGTCCAAAGCCGCCGAAATCGACATTGTGTCCGTTTCGAAAGTCTATGGCGCGACGACTGCCGTCGAAGGCATCAGCCTGAAAATCCCTGCGGGAACCTATTGCTGCCTGCTCGGTCCGTCCGGCTGTGGCAAGACCTCGACGCTGCGCATGATCGCCGGGCACGAGAGCATATCGAGCGGCGATGTGCGGCTCGGCAACACAGTGGTCACCGACCTGCCGCCGGCCAGGCGCGGCACTGCCATGATGTTCCAATCCTACGCGCTGTTTCCGCATCTCGACCTGATCGACAATGTCGCGTTCAGCCTGAAGATGAAAGGCGTCGGCAAGGAGGAGCGCCGCGCCAAGGCACTCGACATGCTGAAGCTGATGCAGATGGAGGCATATGCCAGCCGCCGTCCGGCGCAGCTTTCCGGCGGCCAGCAGCAGCGCGTTGCTCTTGCGCGCGCACTGATCACCGATCCCGAGGCGCTGTTGCTCGACGAACCGCTTTCGGCGCTCGATCCGTTCCTGAAGATCCGCATGCGGGCCGAACTGAAGAAGCTGCAGACGTCGCTCGGCATCACTTTCGTCCACGTCACCCACAGCCAGGAAGAGGCGATGGCGCTGGCCGACCTGATCGTGGTCATGAACGACGGCCGTATCGAGCAGGCGGCGCACCCTCGCACGGTGTTCGAGCGGCCGGCCACGGCCTTCGTCGCTCGTTTCATGGGCGACCACAATGTCATCTCCGGCCGCGTCACCGGTAGTCGTGACGGCATGGTTGTTTTCGATGTGCCCGGCGGTGTCACGCTCGCCGCCAGCGGGCAGGGCAGGGCGACCGGGGAGCCCATCGACATCGCCATTCGCACCGACCACGTGCGGATCGGCGAGCCGCCGGCGGCGGGGCTCGGCTTCACCGGCATCGTTTCAAACGTCGAGTACCGCGGTTCGACCGTGAAGCTCTCGGTCAATGGCGCGGGCATCGAGGATTTCACGGTGATCGTCGACGACACCAGCTTCTTCGCCAGCCCGGTTGCCGTCGGCGACGCAGTGCCGATCGCCTGGGACGCCGAGGACGCGATCGTCCTTGGCCGTCTCGATTCCTGAAATCCAGCATAACCAACCAAAACAGGGGAACTGAACATGACCAACACCACAGACAAGAAGACTGGAATATCGCGTCGCTCGCTGCTCAAGACAGGCGCCGCCGCCGTCGGTTTTGCCGCCGGTTCCGGCGCCATATCAGGCTTTCCGACCATCTGGGCGCAATCGAACATCACGTTGCGCCAGTTCGGCACCGGCGTGTCCAACCTCAATGCCATCGCCGACAAGTGCAAGGCGGATCTCGGCATCACGCTGGAGATGACGGCAACCGATTCCGATGCCGCCGCCCAGCGCGCGGTAACGCAACCCGACAGCTACGACATCGCCGATATCGAATACTGGATCTGCAAGAAGGTGTTTCCGACAGGCGTCCTGCAGCCGATGGATGTCACCAAGCTGAAATACTACGACGAGCTCGTGCCGCTGTTCAAAACCGGCAAGCTGATGCCGGACAGCGTCATCGCCCAGGGCACCGCGCCGCACACGGTCGGTTACGTCGAGGCGCAGGACAGCAAGGTATTCGCCAAGGCGCCGACCAATTGGTTCACCATGGTGCCGACGATCTACAATGCCGATACGCTCGGCATCCGCCCCGACCTCGTCGGCCGTGACATCACCACCTGGGCCGACATCATGGATCCGGCCTTCAAGGGCAAGACAGCCATCCTCAACATCCCGTCGATCGGCATCATGGATGCGGCGATGATCATGGAAGCCACTGGCAATATCAAATATGCCGACAAGGGCAACATGACCAAGGAGGAGATCGACAAGACGATCGATTTCCTCATCAAGGCCAAGCAGGACGGCCAGTTCCGTGCCTTCTGGAAGTCCTTCGACGAAAGCGTCAACCTGATGGCTTCAGGCGAAGTGGTGATCCAGTCGATGTGGTCGCCGGCCGTGGCCGCGGTCCGCTCCAAGGGCATCGCGTGCCGGTTCCAGCCGCTCAAGGAAGGCTACCGGTCCTGGGGTGGCGGGCTTGGCCTGGCAGCCCATCTCTCCGGCGCCGAACTCGATGCCGCCTATGAATACATCAACTGGTACACGTCCGGTTGGGTGGGCGGCTACCTCAATCGCCAGGGCTACTACTCGGCCAACATGGTGTCGGCCAAGAAGTTCATGTCCGAGGACGAATGGGGCTACTGGATCGAAGGTAAGCCAGCAAAGGGCGATATCCTGTCGCCGGACGGCAAGGTCATGGAAAAGGCAGGCGCCGTGCGTGACGGCGGCTCGTTCGAAGAGCGCATGGGCAAGGTCGCCTGCTGGAACTCGGTCATGGACGAGGACCGCTATATGGTAAAGCGCTGGAACGAGTTCATCGCTGCTTGATGCCCTCTGCCTTCTCCCCTTGTGGGAGAAGGTGGATTGGCGCGCAGCGCCAAGACGGTTGAGGGGTGCTGGACGGAGCACTGTTGGTGCCAAGCTGGAACACCCCTCATCCGACCGAGCTTCGCTCGGCCACCTTCTCCCACACGGGGAGAAGGGAACACCCCTCAGTCGCATCGCCGACTTGGACCGAGAGATAGATGGCAGTAGCGCTCGAACAATCCACGCACGTTACGTCTGCGAAGCCGGCCAGACCTAGGCGCTCCTTTGCCGGCGTCGCACCCTATCTCCAGGCGGCACCGCTGGCGCTGATCCTCGGCGCGTTCCTCCTGTTGCCGATCCTGATGATCGCCGTGGTCTCATTCTGGGACTACGATTTCGCGGCGATGTATCCGGATTTCCTGACCACCAACTATGCCGACACGCTCGGCTCCTGGGTCACCTGGAAAACCTATCTGAACACGCTGAAATACGCCGCCATCGTTTGGGCGCTGACGCTGTTCATCGGTTTCTGGGTCGCCTATTTCCTCGCCTTCCACATCAGAACCACAGCCATGCAGATGGTGCTGTTCCTCGTCTGCACCGTGCCGTTCCTGACCTCCAACATCATCCGCATGATCTCGTGGATTCCAGTGCTTGGCCGCAATGGCCTGGTCAACTCGACGCTGGTGCAGATGGGGCTGATCCCGAAGCCGATCGAATGGTTGCTCTATTCCGAATTCGCCGTAGTGCTGGCCATGGTGCATCTCTATACGCTGTTCATGGTGACGCCGATCTTCAACACGCTGATGCGCATCGACAAATCGCTGATCGAGGCCGCGCGCGACGCCGGCGCTTCCGGCTGGCAGGTTCTGTGGAACGTCGTCATCCCGCTTGCCAAGCCCGGCATGGCGATCGGCACCATCTTCGTCGTCACCCTGGTGATGGCCGATTTTTCGACGGTGCAGGTGATGTCCGGCGGCCAGAGCGCCTCTGTCGCGCTGATGATGAAAAACCAGATGTCGCTGCTGCAATATCCGGCAGCCGCCGCCAACGCCGTCGTGCTGCTGGTGCTGGTGCTGTTGATGGTCGCGGGCATCCTGCGCATCGTCGATATTCGCAAGGAGCTGTGAGGCGATGAGCCACGACAAGCGCACCTTCGAATTCTACGTGCTGGCGGCCTTCTTCGCGCTTTTCGTGCTATTCCTATACGGCCCGCTTTCGGCGATCCTTATCCTGTCCTTCCAGGGCGAGAATGGCGGTCTGACGTTTCCGTTGAACGGCGTTTCGCTGCACTGGTTCGCCAATCTGTTCGAGCGCCAGGCGGTCGGCGATTTCGGCGGCAGTTTCAAACGCTCGCTCGTCCTTGGCCTGATGGTGATGATCGTCACGGTCGTCGTGTCGCTGCTTGCCGGCCTTGCCTTCCGGCAGAAATTTCGCGGCGCAACCGCACTGTTCTATCTGGCCGTCGCCAGCCTGGTCGTCCCGTCGATCATTATCAGTCTCGGCATCGGCGTCGTCTTCCAGCAGATCGGCTTCCGCCCCGCCTGGTACACGTCTGCTTTCGGCGCCCATCTGACCTGGACCTTGCCTTTCGGCGTGCTGATCATGTTCGCGGTCTTCAACCGGTTCTCGCCGGCCTATGAGGAAGCCGCGCGGGATCTCGGAGCATCGTCGTGGCAGACCTTCGCCCATGTCGTTCTGCCGATGATCGCGCCCAGCCTGATCGGTGTCGGCCTGTTCGGCTTCACTCTGTCATATGACGAGTTCGCCCGCACGCTGATGACCTCGGGGACCTTCAACACGCTGCCGCTCGAAATCTACGGCATGACGACGAATGTGACGACGCCGGTGCTCTATGCGCTCGGTACAGTGACGACCGTGTTTTCCTTTCTGGTGATCCTGCTGACGCTCGGCGCAATCGTCTATGTCGGCCGCCGCCGGGAGCGTGCCTGACAGTGCAGATCCTCGTCGTCAATCCAAACACCACCGCCAGCATGACCGAGACTATTGCGGCGGCGGCCCGATCGGTCGCTGGTCAATCGACGAAGATCGTTGCCGTCACCTCGACGATGGGCCCGGTTTCGATCGAAGGCTATTACGATGAAGCGCTTGCCGTACCCGGCCTGCTGGTCGAGATCGCTGCCGGCGAGCGCTCAGGCGCGCAGGCTGCGATCATCGCCTGTTTCGACGACACCGGCCTCGACGCCGCGCGCGCCATGGCCAACATTCCGGTCATCGGCATTTGCGAGGCAGCGCTCAGCACGGCCTCGTTCATCGCCCAGCGCTTCACCGTCGTCACCACCACCGGACGCTCGCACGTGCCGGTCGAAGGGTTGGTGCAGCGCTATGGCATGGCGGGGCGCGCGCGCGTGCGCGCTGCCGATATCCCGGTTCTTGCCCTCGAAGATCCGGCATCCGATGCGCTCCTGAAGCTGCGCAACGAGATTGCGCGCGCCATCGACGAGGATCGCGCCGAAGCGATCGTGCTCGGCTGTGCCGGCATGGCCGACTTGGCGGCCGCGCTGCAGCGGGAATTCGGGCTTCCGGTCATCGACGGCGTCGGCGCCGCAGTCAAGCAGGCCGAGGCCTTGATAACGCTTGGCCTGACGACATCTAAGCGCGGCGCCTATGCAAGCCCATTGGCAAAGCCCTATCATGGTGCGTTGAAGTCCTTCGCGCCTGATGCCGCCGAGTGATCGCAATGCCCCGAACGATCCGAACGCTCGCACGTGAAGAAGTGCAAACCCTTGTCGATTGGGCGGCGGCGGAAGGCTGGAACCCCGGCCTCAGCGACGCCGCGCTGTTCCAGGCAGCCGACCCGCAGGGCTTCATCGGCGCCTTTGTCGACGGCGAGATGGCGGCCGGCATTTCAGCCGTTGCCTATGGCGAGGAATTCGGCTTCATCGGCCTGTATATCTGCCGGCCGGACAGGCGTGGCCAAGGCCATGGTAAGGCCGTTTGGGATGCCGGCATGGCGCGGCTCGACAACCGCACGATCGGCCTCGACGCCGTCGTCGAACAACAGGCCAACTACCGCAGCATGGGTTTTGCGCCGGCCTACCGGACGATACGGCTCATGGGGTCGTCGAATGCCCCGGCAGCCGCCGGCAGCGACATTCGCGCCGTAGGGCCGGAACTCGTGCCGGACATACTGGACTATGACCGCCGCTTCTTTCCCGGCCCGAGGCGATCCTTCCTGGAGCAATGGCTGCGCCCGCCGCATATGGCCCATGCGATCGTCAAGCACGGCGCCATTGCAGGATATGGCGTCGCGCGCCAATGCCGGGACGGCTGCAAGATCGGCCCGCTCTTTGCCGACAGCCTGGATGCAGCGAGCCGTCTCTTCGCCGCACTCGCGCACATGTCCGGTCCCGGAAACGTCCATCTCGACGTGCCCGAGACCAGCGGGCAATTTGCAGATTTGCTGTCGTCCGCCGGCCTTCAACCCGGCTTCGAGACAGCTCGGATGTACAAGGGAAGGGCGCCGCAGCTCATGCAGTCCGGGGTTTTTGCGATAACGACGTTGGAGCTTGGCTGAAACGGTGCAAGCCGACGTCTAGCGTAAAGTCGGGCAACACGAATACCTGGTCTATTTTTCCTGAACCGAAATGCCGGAATCGTCGATACGAAGTTCCACGCCTTTCGGCTTAGTCTCCTCGCGATAAACGTAAATGCCCAAGGCAATGACGGCGACGACCAAAGCGCCGATGATGAGATAAAGATAGTTCTGCTTCATCCGCTGTCGTTAACAACATGATGTGGGCGAGTCTAGCAGTTCGGGTATCAGGACGGCGGCCGGAGACGCACGTCGATCAGCCATCCAGCCGGTCGCGCAGCATGCTCCAGGGGAGCACCATGTTTGGTGCATGCCGCACCAGGCTATGGAACGGGATCGGCGACGGCGGCGCAAACGGCAGCGGCAAATCCTGAGGCTTTGTTCCATCAGCCCAGTCGGCAAGCACCTCGCCCATGGCAGTCGTCATGGCGATGCCGCGCCCATTGCAGGCAAAGCCCGCAACCAGGCCGGGGCCGAGATCGACGAGGTGCGGCAGGAAGTCGGGCTCGACCGCAGCCATCCCCGACCAGCTGTAGTCGATCGGCGGCATTCCCGGGAGATCGAGATGCCTGGCAAGCCGTCGCCAGATCGCCCGCGGCACCCGCGTGTCGGCACCGGGGCCAAAAACATGCATGCCGCCGGTTATCAGCCTGTTTTCGCCATCGAAGCGGAAGGTGAAGAGATATCGCCTTGTGTCGCCGACGCCTTGCCCTCCTGGAAGCAGGCGGGTGCGGTATTCGCGCGGCAGCGGCGCCGTCGCGATCTGGAAGATTTTCAGCGGGAAATAGGTTCGCTGCAGCGCGCGATCCAGCGCCCCGCCATAGGCGTTGGTGGCGACCAGCACTTTTTCGGCACGCACCGAACCGGCGGCCGTCTTCAGAGTCCAGCCACCCCCTGTCCGCTCGATCGATTTAACCCGCGTATGTTCGAAGATGCGCGCACCGGCCTTTTCCGCCGCGTCGGCCAGCCCGCGCGCATATTCGACCGGATTGAGGACGCCACCCGACCTGTCCATCCAGCCACCGAGATAACCGCGAACGCCGGTCAGCTCTTCGACCGCCTGTCTGTCCAGCGCGACAGTCTGTCTTCCGCGTTGTGCCCATTGTTCGGCGCGCGATCTGGTCTTTTGCAAAGCGGCCGGTGAATGGGCTGGTTGTATCCAGCCGCTCTGGACGGCATCGCATTCGATGGCATGCCGCTTGATCAGGGCAAAGACGAGGTCGGCGCTGCCGGTGGCGAACCCGACAAGGCGTTCGCCGCGTTCCGGCCCAAGCTGGGCAATGATATCGTCGGGGTCTCTTTTCGCGAAATTCGGCACGACGAAGCCGGCGTTCCTGCCGGTTGCCCCCCAGGCGATGATTTCCGCCTCGAGGACGGCAACCGAGATGCCTTTTTCGGCGGTGTGCAGCGCGGTTGAAAGGCCCGAAAATCCGCCGCCGACAATCGCCAGATCGACATCGAGTGCACCTTCGAGAGCGGGCCGGTCGCGGCGGTTGCGGCCGACCGCATGCCATAGCGACAGGCCGCGTGGCATGGCAACGTTGCTCATGACCGTGCAGCGCTCTCGTCCGGAGCCGCTTTCGCGCCCTTGCCGAAGCTTGCGCGTCGCGGCCTGTCGCCGAACAGGCCGTTCGGCCTGACCAGAAGGATGACGCACAGCATCACGCCGATGGCGACGATCTGCAGGGAGGCGGCGCGGGCCTGCTGTTCGGGCGAGAACAACAAACTGGTCAAGGCTCCTGATCCGGCCCAGATCGCCCAAACCAGGATGCTGCCGATGATGGCGCCGATATTGCTGCCGGAGCCGCCGACGATCAGCATCACCCAGACCTGGAAAGTCAGCGCGGGCAAATAATTGTCCGGCGCGATGAAGCCGGTGAAATGCGCCTGCAGCGCACCGGCCAGCGCCATGAAGGCGCCGCCGACGGCAAAGGCCTGGACGCGGTAGAAACGCGCGCTTTTTCCCAGCGATATCGCGGCCCGCTCATCCTCGCGCAGCGCCTTCAACACGCGCCCCCACGGGCTGCGCGACAGATGCTCCAGTGCGAGATAGACGATTAGCGTCACCACCGAGACGACGGCAAGATTCGACAGGTTGAACAGCAATGGGGTTTCGGCAAGGCCGCCGAACGGACGCGGAATGAAGCCGATGCCGAACGGGCCGCCGGTCAGCGTCTGGGCATTGAGAGCCACCAATTGCACGACGACGGCGACGCCAAAGGTGGTGATCGCCAGATAGTCCGATCTCAGGCGCAGCGTGGCGATGCCGGTGATGGCGGCGGCGACACCGCCCACCAGCATGGCGCCGAGCCAGCCGACAAGGATCGGCAGATCGAAGCCGCCGAGTCGCGCGGCATCGTCGGGCGTGGTCAGCAGTGCCGAGGTGTAGGCGCCGATGGCAACGAAGCCGGCGACCCCGACATTGAAAAGCCCGGTCAGCCCCCATTGCAAATTGAGCCCGAGCGTGACGAGCGAAAAAATCAGCGCGGTGGTCAGGAAGAAAGCGCCGTAGCCGAGCAGATCCATCAGCGTTCCCCCACTCCGAAAAGGCCGATGGGCCGCACGAACAGCACCGCCATCAGGATGATGAAGGAGATGGCCGCCCGCCATTCGGCGCCGATCAATTGCACCGCGCCGGCTTCGGCCAAACCGATGATCAAGCCGCCGAGAACGGCGCCGGGCACACTGCCGATGCCGCCGAGGATGGCGGCCGCGAACATCGGCAGCAGCATCTCGAAACCCATGAACGGGCGGATCTGAATGAGAATGCCGATCATGACGCCGGCGACACAGGCCAGCCCCCCGCCGATGATCCAGGTGACGCGCACGACTTTGGCGACGTCGATACCGACAATGCGGGCAAGTGCCGCGTTCTGGCTCAACGCCTGCATCGAGCGGCCGGTCTGGGTACGCGTCATCAAAAGATGTACGCCGAGCACCAGAACGGCGGTCAGCAGCAGCAGCGCGATTTGGTCCGGGGTGATGCGAATGCCGAAGCCTATCGGCATGGCGATCTGGATCGCCCGGCTGAAATAGGTCGGACGCGAGGTGAAGATGAATTCGAGCAGGCTTCTCAGCGCCATCGAGGCGCCGAAGCTCGCCATCACCACGATGATCGCCTGGCCCTTGGCGCGCAGCCGCGCGAACAGCACCATGTCGAGCGCCAGCGCCAGCAGGCCGGTGGCCGCCATGCCGATGATGAGCGCGACGATCAGCGGCCAGCCGAAGGAGAGGGGTGCGATCGGCGCGATCTTGCCGAACATCGCGCCGATAGCGCCAACCACGGCGAGCGTCGCATAGGCGCCCCAGGCCATGAAGTCGCCATGGGCGAAGTTCGAGAAGCGCAGGATTGAATAGGTGAGCGTCACGCCGATGGCGCCGAGGCCGATCATCGAGCCTGCCAGCAGCCCGTCGGCGACGAATTGCAGGTTCATGCCGCGCCTCCTTTTCCAAGGTCGGGGCGGCGCTGGCCAAGATAGAGCTCGGCGACGACAGGATCGTTCCAGAGCTCGGAGGCGATGCCCTGGTGCCGGTCCTTGCCCTCGACCAGCACGTAGGCGCGATCGCCGATCGCAAGCGCTGCCTTGGCGTTCTGTTCGACCAGCAGAATGGTGACGCCGGATTTGCGGATACCGGCCAGCATCTCGAACACCATCGCCACGAATTTCGGTGACAGGCCGGCCGACGGTTCGTCGAGCACCAGCACCGTGGGATGGACGATCAACGCCCGGGCGACGGCCAGCATCTGCCGCTGTCCGCCCGAGAGATTGCCCGCGGCCGTTCTGCGCTGACGGGCGAGATCGGGAAAGGCCGCATACATTTCCTCGATGCGGGCAGGGATCTCGCGCGGCCTCAGGATGCCGCAGGCGACCTTCAAATTGTCCTCGACCGACATCAGCGGGAAGATGTTTTCGGTCTGCGGCACGAACGCAAGGCCAAGGCGGACCATGGTGTGGGCGGGCGCCGCCGTGATGTCCTTGCCGTCCAGCAGCACGGTGCCGCCGGTGATCGGGACGAGGCCGGCGATGGCCTTGATAAGGCTCGACTTGCCGGCGCCGTTGGGACCGAGAACGACGACGATCTCGCCCTGGTCGACGGTGATCGAAGCGCCGCGCACGATCGGCACGCCGGGCTCATAGCCGGCTTCGAGACCGCGGACGTCGAGTACCGTTTGGCTCATGCAGCGCCTCCGAGATAGGCCTCGATGACGCGCGGGTCGCGCGCAACCTCGTCCGGAGTGCCCTCGCACAGCAGCTGGCCGCTTGCCATGACCAGCACCCGGTGGCAGAGCCGCGTCACCATGTCGATATTGTGCTCGATCAGCAGGAAGGTGATGCCGCTTCTGTTGATATCGCGGATGCGGTCGATGATGACTTCAAGAAGCGTCGCATTGACGCCGGCCGCAGGTTCGTCGAGCAGGATGATTGCCGGATCGGCCATCATGACGCGGGCCAGTTCGAGCAGCTTGCGCTGGCCGCCCGAAAGCACGCGCGCCGGCTCGTGCGCCAGGCGGGCGAGCGTGACGAGCTCAAGCAATTCGATGGCTCTCGTCTCGGCCGCCCGCTCTTCGGTGGCGACCCGCCGCGGCGTCAGGAAATTGGCGAGCAGTCTTTCTCCGGCCTGCCCCTGCGCGGCCAGCATGACGTTTTCGATCAGTGTCAGATTGGGCAAGGGCCGGGGGATCTGGAACGTGCGGCCAAGGCCGCGGCCGATGCGGCGATGGGCAGCTTCCCCCGACACCGATACGCCGTTGAGAAGGATTTCGCCGCTGGTCGGCAGGATGCTGCCGGCCAGCAGGTCGAACATCGTCGTCTTGCCGGCGCCGTTCGGGCCGATAAGGCCGAGTATTTCGCCTGGCTGGACGTCAAACGAGACATTGTTGACCGCGACAAGGCCGCCGAAGCGTCTGACGACGTTCCTGGCCGTCAGAACCGGCGTGCGGATCTCCTCCTGCCGTTCTGTCGTGTCGCCCATCAATCCCTCTGGCCGAAAGCGTCTTCGCCGCCTATGATTTGTGATCACACTTGCTTTGATCACGCTATTCGGCTTTAATTTCTTCCGCAAGCCGAAAACGGGCCGAATGGCCACCGGGAACGCCATGCAGAAGGCCGCCATCGAACGGAATAACGAAACGATCGCAGCCCAGCTTACGCCGGTCGGCCGCGAAACCGTGCAGGATCGCGTCTATTCGGAGCTGCGCCGTGCCTTGATCGGCGGCCTTTTCGAGCCGAGTCAGGTGCTGCCCATCCGTGGCCTCGCCGACGCGCTGATCACCAGTACCATGCCGGTGCGTGAGGCGCTCGGGCGGTTGATCACCGAGAAGGCGCTGGAGGCGCTTCCCAACCGCTCGGTGCGCGTGCCGCCTATCACGCTGGAGCGTATCGACGACCTCTTGCGCGCCCGCTCCCTCATAGAGGGCGAAGCGATAGCACTTGCCGCTAACCGCATGAATTCGCGCCAGATAGCCACGGTCGAAGCCATGCTGGGCCAATGGGACGAGATGCGGGCGCTGAAGCACAAGAAGGATATCGACCGCGAGGCGACGCTCAACCAGAGCTTCCACTTCGAGATCTACCGATGCTGTGGCTCCGCCGTGCTGATCCCGATGATCGAGAGCCTGTGGCTGCAATCCGGGCCGTGCATTCGCGTGGCCATTTACGCATTTTCCGATGCCGGTGAAGTCGATACCGCCCACTACCATCGTAGTATCGTCGCAGCGCTTTCCAGGCAGGATGCCCAGGCAGCGCGCGAGGCGCTGGTGGCGGACATCAGCCGGCCCTTCGCCTTCCTGCGCGACAAGCTCCAATCCGCAAGCAAAGAAGGATTGAGGGCATGACGACGCCTGGCATCAGGATCACCGAGCCACGCTCGAAGCTTTCCGTGACCGCGCTGCTGTTGCCTGAAAAGGCGCCCGACAACGCCGCCTTCCTGCTGGCCTATCTCGAGCAGCCGCGCGTCGTTGCCGGCATCCATGCGATGTGGACCGGGCCGGAAATCTCCTGCCCGGTTCCATCAGCCGAACTTGAGGGCCAAACCTATGCCAGGCCCTTGCCGGCGGAGAACGCAACGCTAACGCCGCAGCCGGGTGACATCGTGTTGTCCTACGTGCCGCCGCGCATGTGGGGCGGCAACCCGAATGCCATCTTCGACATTGGCTTGTTTTATGGACCGAGCGCGCGCTTGCTGTTCCCGATCGGCTGGCTTGCCGGAAGCGTCGTCGCGCAGGTGCGTCCCGAAGAGCGCGATCAATTCGCTGCCGCCTGTGGCGCGATCCGCCGCAACGGCGCCTGTGACATCACCTTCACCCGGGTGGAGATCTGAATGGCCGACGACAGTTTCGAACTCTTCGACCTTCGCGTCGAGGCGGTCGTCCCCGAGGGCAAGCCGATCTATTGCGGTGCCAAGGCCGGCGACTATTTCGAGTTGAAGGGCGAGATGCTGTCGATGCCGACGGGGCAGGGCTTCTCGATCTATTCCATTGCGGCAGTGTTGCCGCTTCTGGCCGCAAAGCAACGCCCGACCCACAGGAACGACTGGATGACTTCGGATGCCGAGATCGCCTGTCCAGATCCCAATTGCGCCAGCCGGCTCAGGATCGTCAGGACCGGCAAGCGGTGGTTCAGTCATTCAGAAACCACGGCTGTGCCGCTGCCCAAGGAGACTGACCAGAGATGACCGCCAAGGCGTTCGAGCTCAGCCCCGGCTACACGATCTCGCGCGTCATTCGTGGCGGCTGGCAGCTTGCCGGCGGGCACGGCGCGATCGACCGCCAACAGGCGGTAACCGACCTGATCGCCACGTTCGACGCCGGCATCGGGACCTATGACTGTGCCGACATCTATACCGGCGTCGAGGAACTGATCGGTGCCGCGCGCCTGCGGCTTGCCAATGAGCGCGGCCTCGACGCCGCCGCCAAGATGAAGGTGCACACCAAGCTGGTGCCTGACCTCGAAAGGCTTTCCAGCATCAGCCGCGACTACATCAGCAGCATCGTCGACCAGTCGCTGCGGCGGCTGAAGACCGAGCGGCTCGATCTCGTTCAGTTCCATTGGTGGGACTATGCGCTGCCGGGCTACGTCGATGCGATGGGCTGGCTCAACGACCTGCGTCTCCGAGGCAAGGTGCGCAACATCGGCACCACCAATTTCGACACGCCGCGGCTGGCCGAGATCCTGGCCGCCGGCGTGCCGCTGGTCAGCCAACAGCTGCAATACTCGGTACTCGACCAGCGGCCGGCCAACAGCCTTGCGGCGCTCGCCAGCCAGCACGGCGTCAGTTTCCTCTGCTACGGTTCGGTGGCGGGCGGCTTCCTCAGCGAAAAATGGCTAGGCGTTGCCGAGCCACAAACGCCACTCGAAAACCGGTCGCTGGTCAAATACAAGCTGATCATCGACGACTTTGGCGGTTGGGAGCTTTTCCAGGAGTTGCTTCGCACACTGAAGGCCGTCGCCGACCACCACGGCGTCGACATCGCCACCATCGCCAGCGCCTGGGTGCTGGAGCAGCCGCAAGTGGCGGCCGTCATCGTCGGCGCCCGCAACCAGGCGCACGCCCTTGCCAATGCCAGAATCATGGACATCGCGCTCGATGCCGACGACCGGGCGAGGATCGCTGCCGTGATCGCGCAAAGCCGTGGGCCGCTGGGCGACGTCTACACATTGGAACGCGACCGTCACGGCCGCCACGGCTCGATCATGCATTACAATTTGAATGCAGGCAGGAAATGAGCGCGGCCATGGACGAGAAGCCCTCCTTGCTTTCCCGCGCCAGTGCCGAAGTGGTCGATCTCCACCGCTTCTTCGTCGACTGGTTCAATGCGGCGAGTGCGGACAATGCAGATTTCAGCCGCTTCGAACGCGTCATGGGCGAAGGCTTCTGCATGGTTGCGCCGGACGGTCAGGTCCTCGATCGTGACGCGGTGCTCGACCATGTCAGGGCAAGCCGCGCCACCTCTGATGGCGATTTCAGTATCTCGATCGAGGATATCCGGGCCGGCTGGCAGTCAGACGACACGATCGTCGTCTGTTACATCGAAGCACAGCAGCGCGGGGGCAAGCACAGCCGCCGCCGCTCGAGTGCGGTCTTCACCACCAGCTCATCGGCGCCCAACGGCGTCGAATGGCGACATCTGCATGAAACCTGGCTGCAGATGCCGGAAGACTGAACAGGCTCAAGGCGTCAATGAGAGTCGTGTAACGAAAGGGGAACAACAATGAAAAAGACCATACTTCAGATCACCACTGCGCTGGCTCTGGTGACAGCGGCCGGTGCAGCGCAGGCCGCGGATTGCAAGATCACGGTCGGCCTCGTCATGGAACTGACCGGTCCCGCCGGCGAATACGGCCAGGCCGGCGCAAAATCGGTCGAAATGGCCTTCCGCGATATCAACGAGGCGGGCGGCGTGCGCGGCTGCGACCTAGCAACCGACACCCGCGACAGCCAGAGCCAAGGCAACATCGCGGTCGATGCCGCGACACAACTCGTGCAGGTCAAGAAGGTGCCGGTGATCATCGGCGGCATCATTTCCTCGGTGTCGATCCCGATCCTGACCTCGGTCACCGCTCCGGCCAAGATCGTCCAGGTGTCGCCTGCTTCCTCGTCGCCGACGCTGACGGCGCTTGGGCGCGACGGCAAGACCAACGGCATCTTCTTCCGCACCATCACATCTGATGCGCTGCAGGGTGTCGCTGCCGCCAAATACGCCATCGACAAGGGTTTCAAGAAGCTGTCGGTCATCCACGTCAACAACGACTTCGGCGTTAACATGGTGGCGGAATTCTCACGCGCCTATAAGGCGCTCGGCGGCACCATCGTCTCCGACACGCCCTACAATGAAAAGCAGTCGAGCTATGCCTCGGAAGTGACCGCGGCGATGGCCGGCGAACCGGACGGGCTTTATCTCGTCAGCACGCCTGTCGACGGCGCGACCATCGCCCGCACCTGGATTTCGCAGGGCGGTGTCCAGAAGTTCCTGCTCAATGACGGCATGAACAGCCCGGACTTCATCGAATCCGTTGGCGCGGATTACCTGAAGGATGCGTACGGCACTTCCTCCGGCACCAGCCCGACCGCATCGACCGAGTATTTCACCAAAAACTACAAGGAATTTTCGGGCATCGAACCCTCGAACCCGGCGGCCGATCGATCCTATGATGCCGGCGCCATCGTCGGCTTGGCCATCGCCATTGCCGGCTCTGAGGATCCGGCCAAGATCAAGGACGCGATGTACAAGGCGGTCGACCCGGCCGGCACGCCGATCTATGCCGGCAAGGACGAGTTCGCCAAGGCGCTCGGCCTGATCAAGGAGGGCAAGCCGATCCGCTACGAAGGCGTCATCGGTCCGGTCGCGTTCGATAAGTATGGCGACATCACCGGCCCGTTCCGGCTCTGGAAGATCATCGACGGCAAGGTGACGACCGACGGCGAAATGACGACGGATGACGTCAACGCCTTGCAGGCGAAACTTCAGTAAGCGCCTATGCCCCGTCCGGCATCGATCGCATTTCATTGAGGTCGATGCCGGACACTTGCAGGTCCTGCTGCCGGTTAGGCCGGCCCGGAAACGACCACCGCACCAGCGGCCGGCATGATCCAGGGGCAGGCATAGTAATCGGTGACGCGATTTATGATCCCGCCAGCGGCTTCGATCCGAACCGGATGGGCCGGCTTCCAACCGTCTTCGCCATGGTGAAGCACGAGCAGCACCGCCTCGCTATCGATTATGCCAATCGCCATTTTCCAGGTCGTCGAGGCTCTTTTGTATTCAACGAAGTAAGGTGATTCCGATAGCCTTCCCTTGAAGCAATCCGCGACCTGCAATTGGGCATCCGCGCTGGTCAGCGCCCGTACCCCGTCCCAGTCGCGGCGATTGAACAGTTCGACATAGCGGCTGAGCAATTCCAGAAGTTCCGGATCGCGCTGGGGCTCCGAACGGACGATTGGCTCGCCTGACAAGGCGGCCAATTTGGAGCGGCCACGGCTCAACGCGGCCTTGACGCCACCGACGGTCGAGCCGACGAGATCGGCGATCTCTTCCAGCGAATAGTCGAAGACATCCTTGAGCAGGACGCAGGCGCGTTCCTTGGGCGGCAGGTGGATAAACAGCCGTTCGATCGCGCGATCCGCGCCCTTGCCCACCGGCTCGACCGGCAGGATGATCTCGTCTTCGACGAAATTGGCCTCCGCATGCTGACGCACCTGCCGGCTTCGCAGGAAATCGATGCAGCGATTATGTGCAATGCGAAACAGCCAGGGGCGAAGAGCACTCGCATCGTCCAGCTTCTCGATCTTCCGATAGGCCTCGAACAGCGCCTCTTGCATCACGTCTTCGGCGTCGAGCGTCGAACCGGTCATGCGTGCACAGTAGCGGTGCAGCCGCCCACGCAAATGCGCGACTGTCTCCAGGAAGCCGGCGTAGCGGACGTCGAAAAGCCCGGTCGGGTCAAGTCTTGGCTGCATCTTCATGGGCATTCAATTCGGCGGCGGATCACAGCGGGACATAGGTCAGCGTAATGACGCCGTTCTTGAAACGGTGCGTATCTATAAGCTCCAGCTTGACCAGGGATGGGTCGACATCCTGGAAAGCGCGTTTGCCATGCCCGACGCGGGTCGGCACGATCGAGAGTTGATACTCGTCGACAAGCCTGTTGGCGAGCAGCGTCTGGTCGAGATTGCTCACTCCATACTTCAGTATGTTGCCGCCGGCCTGTTGCTTGATCCTGGCAATTTCGGCAGCGACGTCGCCTTCGATCAGCGATGCGTTCCAGCTCACCTCCTTGAGGCCGCGCGACGCAACGAGCTTCTTCAGTCCGTTCATGCGGTCCATGTACTTGCTGCCTTTGACCTGCGGCCAGCGCGCCGAAAACATTTCATAGGTGATGCGGCCGAGCAGGAAAAAATCGGCCTCGCCGGCCTTTTCATAGGAGTGCTCCTTCATCTCCTCGTCGAAGAAGGGCGAGGCCCATTCCATTGGCGCTTCGATGACGCCGTCCAGCGAAATGAAGCTGCCCACGATCAATTTTCTCATCGCATATCTCCGGTTGCGCACAGGCGTCCCGTGAGACCCAAGAACCGGCGAAAACGAAACGGCCCGATGGATAACCACAGGATGCAGTCTCTAGGACGTTCCCGGTTCGACTTTGGATACGCGTGAGGATCGTTTGAGTTAATAGAGCGGCTTGGCCATGTGCCGGGGCGTCGGCCACTCCGTCGTAATCCCCGGCTGCACTGGCCGCTCCAGATAGGTCGATAGCACCACGTAACTTCGCGTCGAGGTGACGCCGGGTGTTTCGTAGAGGCGCGACAGCAGGCCTTCGAGCGCCCGCGTGTCCTCGGTGCGGACCTTGATCAGCATGCATGTGTCGCCGGCCACCGAATGGATCTCCTCGACTTCGGGATGTTCGGAAATCGCCATCAGCTCCGGCGTCTTTCCCCACCCCTTGGTATCGATATGGACGAAGGCGAGCAGCGGCTTGTGTACCGCCTTGGGATCGATGATGGCCGCGGTGTTGCGGATGGCGCCACTCCGCCGCAGGCGCTTGACGCGTTCATGGACTGCCGGCGGCGAAAGGCCGACGCGGTCGCCGAGCTCGGCATAGCTGATCGTCGCGTCGTCGACCAGGACGCCTAATATTTTTCGGTCGGTTGCATCGATATCGCGGGCGGCAGGCCTGTTCTGCGGAATGCCATCTGTTTCTTCATCCATATTAAAATTCCCGATTGATGCAGAATTTAATACGGCCATTATTGCCATATGTCGAACAGTGATCAAGTCGCCACATTCGCAGCGGCCCCCAAGCCGCCAATCCCGGCACTCGCTTACCTGCTGACCGGGTGCATTGCCGTGATCGGCTCGAACTCGCTGGTGCTCGGTCCGATTGCACCGGCGGTGGCCGCGTCGTTCGGCACAAGCGTGCCGGCGGTTATGATCGCGTCCGCCGCGTTCGGGCTCGGTACGTCGGCAAGCGCCTTGTTCCTAGCGCGCTACATCGACCGGCTCGGCGCCCGCCGCATGCTGCAAGGAGCGTTGCTGCTGCTGGCGATAGCGCTTGTCGCCAGCGCCGCTGCGCCGACGGTGACGGCGCTGGTCGCGGCCCAGCTTCTCGCCGGCATGGCTGCAGGTGTCGCCATGCCGGCAATCTACGCCAGCTCCGCCGCGATTGCGCCGCCCGGTCGTGAAAGCGGGACCATCGGCGTCGTGCTGACCGGCTGGACGCTGAGCATGGTCGCCGGCGTTTCGCTGTCGGCCGTACTTGCCGACCTGGTGCATTGGCGCGCCGTGTTCGCGGCGGTCGCGGTGCTCGCAACACTCGCATTGGCCAGCCTCACGTTGACGTCGCTCAGCGACGTCAGGAAGAGCGGTCCGGCACCGACGCCGCTAGGCGCCTTGGGTGTTCCCGGCATAGTGCCGCTTCTGGTCGCCTGCGCCGCCTTCATGACGGCGTTTTATGGCGTCTATGGCTATCTCGGCGATCACCTTCACAACGGCCTGGGACGGCCGGTCAGTGCCAACGGGCTGGCCGCGCTCGCCTATGGCGCCGGCTTTGGCACGGCGGCACTTCTTGACCGCGTCATCGATCGTCTGGGCGCGCGGCGGGTCATGCCGTTTGCCTATCTGCTCGTCGCGCTCGTCTATGTCGCGATTGCTGCGGCAAGTGGCAGCTTCGGCCTGACCATAGCGATGATAGCCGTCTGGGGCCTTGCCAATCATTTCGGGCTGAACGTCCTGGTGATGCGCCTGTCGGCGCTCGATCCTGCGCGGCGCGGCACGATCATGGGTTTGAACAGCGCGGTGACCTATCTCGCGGTGTTCGTCGGCACCACGGCGTTCGGATCGCTTTATTCCACGTTCGGTTTTGCGGCGTCGGCGGTGGTTGCAGCCTTGCTCATGCTGATCGCTGCTGCGGCAGCGGCGTGGCGTTCACCGAAGCTATAGCGCAGCAAGGCTTGCGTCTCGGTCTGGTCCTTCGATAGATGCTTGGTGGATGGACAATACAACGCTTGAGACAACCGCCGATCCCTTGCCGCAGGAACTGGCTTTTCTCGGGGAGCGGCTTACCGCGTTCAACGACAGTGATGTCGGCGCCTCCGGCAGGAAGACATTGGCCGTGTTCGTGCGCGATGAGCACGGCGCGATTGTCGCCGGCATCTCGGGATACACCGCCTGGGGCTGGCTCTATGTGCAATGGCTCTGGGTCGATGAAAAGCTGCGCGGCCAGCGCATGGCCGGCCGGATGCTCGAGGCAGCCGAGAGGGAGGCGATGGCGCGCGGCTGTCACGGCGCCTGGATCGACACGTTCAATCCCAAGGCCGCCAAGGCCTATGAGCGCCAAGGTTATCGACCGTTCGGTGCGCTCGCCGACTTTCCCATTGGCCGAAGCCGTATCTTCCTGCAGAAGAAATTGGTGGCTTAACTAGCCGGCAAGGCGTCCGCCGCACATCGGCTGTGGCACGCCGGTCGTGCTGGGGAAGCTGATCGGCAAGCCCCTAAGCACGCGCACAGCCAGGAAGGCAAAACACTCCGCCTCCACCGCGTCGCCCTTCCAGCCAAGCGCCTCCGCCGGCACGGCTTCGACGCCGGCGCGGCTGGCAAGCATGGCCATGATCGTTGGGTTGTGGCGACCGCCACCGCTGACCACCAGCCGCTTCGGCCGACGCGGCAGAAGATCGAGCGCCTTGCCGACCGCGGCCGCGGTGAAGGCCGTCAGCAGGGCAGCGCCATCCTCGGCATTCATCCCGTCCGCCATCGAGGCGCCGAAATCGAAACGGTCCAGCGATTTCGGGTATGGCTTGGTCAAGTACGGGTGCTGCAGGAGCTTGGCCAACCGTGCCTCATCGACCGTCCCGACGCGAGCCAGCGCGCCGTCGCGGTCCATTTCGCCAAGCCCCTTCGACTTGATGAAGTCGTTCAGCGGCGCGTTGGCGGGTCCGGTATCGAAAGCGATGACATTGTCCTTGCCGTCCCACCAGGTGATGTTGGCGACGCCGCCGAGATTGAGCACAGCCGTGTCGCCGCTGGCGTCGGCTTCGCGCAGCAGCGCGGCGTGATAGGCCGCCGACAGCGGCGCGCCCTGGCCGCCGGCGCGCATGTCGGCCGAGCGGAAGTCATAGGCGACCTTGGTGCCCAGGATGGCATGCATCAGCTCGCCATCACCGAGCTGGCGGTTCTGGCCCAGTCGGCCTACTTGCGGGGCACGGTGCAGCACGGTCTGGCCATGAAAGCCGACGACGCCGATGTCGGCCATGGTCAGGCCGTGGCTTTCGACAAGATCCTTGACCGCCGCAGACTGGGCGCGCGTCAGCGCCTCCTCTGCCTCGTGGAAGATTGCCGGTTCCGGCCCGGTGAAATTCCAGTTCCTTGCATGCCTAAGCGTCTCTTCCAGCAAGGTCCGGATCGACTGCGGGTAGGGGGCCAGCGTGTAGGTGCCGAAATCCGCGATCCGCTCGCCGTCGGTCTTGATCAGCGCGACGTCGATATTGCCGTCCAGCACGGTGCCGGTCATCAAGCCGACGGCCCACATTGGTTCGCCATTTTTCATGATTGTCAGGCTCCGTTGACGAGATCGCCGACCGCTTGGCGAAGCGCTGCGATCCCGCTGTTGAAATGACGTGTCGGATGGATCCGGTTGGTGAGCAAGGTCCACGCTCTGCTTTTGTCGAAGTCGACCCAAAGCCCGGTGCCGGTGAAGCCGGTATGCCCGATGGTTTCGGGGCTGCACAGCCGGCCGCCGGACCAGCCTTCGTAGGGTCGCTCCCAGCCATGGGTGCGGGTTGCCGACAAGGGCGTGCGCATCAGCGCTATCGAGCGCTGCGACGCGCCGGTCCCGTCCAGCAGCCCTCGCGCAAAGTCGAGGACCGAAGCTGCCGTTCCGAACAGCCCGGCGTGACCGGCCCCTTGCAATGCCGAGCAATTGTCGTCGTGGACCTCGCCTGACAGCACGCGATGGCGCCATGTGCAATCTTCTGTGGCCGCCGCTTGACCCGGTTCGGCGGAGAACGCGAAGCCCGGACCGGGATCCATGTCGCGAATGGTCTTGCCGGACAGGCGCTCCAGGACGAAGCCGAGCAGAATGAAGTTGATATCGGAATAGACCGGCTCCCCGACCTGCCACTCGCGCTGCAAGACAAAGGCGCGCAACAGCTCGGGGTCACGCCCATAGGTGTAGATCGGCGCGACGGCGGGAAACGGTGTCTGATGGCCGAGGCACTGGCGAAACGTCACCGTCCGCTCCCAGGCCTTTTCGTCATATTGGCGAAGATCGGTCAGGACCGAAATCAGCGGCGCGTCGAGGTCGATGACCCCCTCTTCCGCCAGCGCCAAAATGCGCGGTGTGGTGAAGATGATTTTTGTCAGGGATGCCAGATCGAACCATGTCCCGACATGCATCGGCCTTATCTTCGGCACGACTTGGGCTGAGCCGATTGCCCGGACGATGCGTTCGCCGTCCCGGTCGACCATGCCGAGCACGCCGCCCGGAATGCGCGCCGCAGCCACTGCCGCTTCGAGAGGGGCGAATGCGCGGGAGAAGAGATCGGGATCGATCAATTGCGGCGTCCGTCTGAAAGGCAGCGAGGGAGCTGTCCGTCTGCCTCTGCATGCTTTCGGGCGACAATCATCACACTTCCACCCGTACTCTATGATCCGGCCCGAACTGCTGCCATTTTGCCGGGCCCGGCTCAAATCCCAGCGGACGCACGAGCGAGGGAACCTGGCGCGTGTCCAGCTCGAAACGTTCATGCCGCCGGTCTATGGTGGGAACGGCCGCGATAAGCTGTTTGGTATAGGAGTGCTTCGGCTCCGAGAGCACCAATCTGGCATCGCCGATCTCGACGATCTGGCCGGCATAGATGACCGCGATGCGATGGGCGATCCGCTCGACCACAGCCATGTCATGCGAGATGAACAGATAGGCCAGCCCGAATTCACTCTGCAGCTCGATCAAAAGCTCCAGCACTCTGGCCTGCACCGATACGTCGAGCGCCGAAACCGCTTCGTCGAGGACGACAACGGAGGGATTGAGCATCAGCGCACGGGCAATGCACAGCCGTTGGCGTTGGCCGCCGGAGAATTCGTGCGGATAACGCTGCAGGCTGTTTTCCGGCAGGCCGACGCGGTTCAGCAGCGCGGCCATTTTCGCTCGCGTCTCAGCAGTTATCCGCCCGCCCGTGGCGATCACCGGTTCCGCAAGAATGCTTTCGATGGCGAGCCTGGGATTAAGCGAGCCATAGGGATTCTGGAACACCATCTGCACGGGAAGGGCGCTCTGCCCGGCGGCGGCCTTGCGCGTGCTGGCCAAGATTGTGCCGCGCGTCGAGCGCACCAGCCCCAGAATCGCACGGGCGGCGGTGGATTTTCCGGAACCGCTCTCGCCGACGACGGCCAATGTTTCGCCCGGCATCAAGTCGAAATCCACACCGTCCACCGCATGCACGGCACCGCTGGCGCGGCTGAAAAAGCCACCCTTGACGGGAAATCGCACCACGAGGCCATCGACCTTCAGCGCCGGCTCGGTAGCTTTTTGCTTTTCGCGTTGCATGTCTTTGCGTGTCGCACTGCCGCCGGCGAAATGCGGCACCGCATGAAGCAGATGCCGCGTATAGGGATGCTGCGGATCGTCCAATATCTGGTTCAGCGCGCCTTGCTCGACAGCTTCTCCGCTTTGCATCACCATCACCTTGTCGGCGATACCTGCAACCAAGCCGATATCGTGGGTGATGAAGATCATCGACATCCCGGTTTCCTGCTTCAACTCGGCGAGCAACGCCATGATCTGCGCCTGCACCGTAACATCCAGCGCCGTCGTTGGCTCGTCGGCAATGAGCAGGCGCGGGTTGCAGGCGAGCGCCATGGCGATCATCACCCGCTGCAGCATGCCGCCCGAAAGCTGGTTGGGCGTGTATTTCAGCCGCCGTGCTGCGTCGGGAATGCGCACACGGTCGAGCGCGTCCTTGGCCGCCGCCGTCGCTTGCCGGCCGGTCAGGCCGCGATGCAGGCGAAACGACTCCTCGATCTGCCTGCCGATGGTCAGCACCGGATTGAGCGAGGTCATCGGCTCCTGGAAGATCATGCCGATTTCGCCGCCGCGGATCTTCGTCAGCTGCGGCTCGGCCGCGGCGGTCAGGTCGAACATGCTGCCGTCGGCCCGCTTCAGCTTGATCGAGCCCGCGGTGATGCGGCCGCCGCCATAATCGACAAGGCGATTGATCGAGAGCGCCGTCACCGATTTGCCCGAGCCGCTTTCGCCGACGATGGCCAGCGTTTCGCCGTCAGCGAGATCGAAGCTGACGCCGCGCACGACCTCATTGGCTGACGGCTTTCGGCCGAAGCCGACGCGCAAACCGCTGACGGACAGCAGCGGGATCATGCGATCGATCTCCGCGTCTTCGGGTCGAGCACATCGCGCAACGCATCGCCGAGCAGGTTGAAACCGAGAATGCTGATCATGATCGCCACCCCCGGGAAGATCATCAACCAGGGAGCTGTCTCCATCAGGTTGCGGCTGTCGCTCAGCATCAGGCCGAGCGACGCGGCGGGCGGCTGCGTGCCGAGCCCGAGGAAGCTCAAGCCGGCTTCGGTGAGCAGTGCCCAGGCCAGCGCCAGCGTCACCTGAACGGTCAACGGCGCGACCAGATTGAGCAGCAGATGCCGTGTCACGATGTAGCTCGAGCTGCTGCCGAACGTGCGGGCCGCGTCGACGAACTCACGCGCCTTGAGCGACAGAGCCGGGCCGCGCACCACGCGCGTGAAGATCGGCGTGTAGACGATGGCAATGGCGACGACACTGGTCCAGGTTCCCGGTCCCGCAACCGCGACGATCAGCAGCGCCAGCAGGATCGCCGGGAATGCCAGCAGCACATCCATGATGCGCATCACCAGGCCGTCCCAGCGGCGCCCGAACCAGGCTGCCGCCAGCCCGAGCACGGTGCCGGCCAGTGTCGCGAAGGCGACCGAAAAGAAGGCCACGAGGAAGGACTGGCCGATCCCGGTCATCAGCCGGCTTGCGACATCGCGGCCGAACAGGTCCGTGCCCATCCAGTAAGTGCTGTCAGGCGCATGCAGCCGCTCGACCCGGTGCTGCGTCAGCGGATTGTCCGGCGTCAGCCCCAGCATGCCAAGTACGGCAAGCAGCAGATAAAGCGCAACGATGGCACCGCCGATGCGGCCGCTGGTGTGCGCAAGTATGGCCCGCAATGTCGCCATCAGTGCTCGCTTAGCCGAATACGCGGGTCGAGCGCGACATAGGCGAGGTCGACGAGGAGATTGACGATCATGAAGTTGAAGGCGATGAACAGCACGCTTCCCTGCACCAGCGCATAGTCGCGCTGCAGGATGGCGTCCAGCACCATGCGGCCGAGACCGGGCAGCGCATAGATCTGCTCGACGATGACTGCCCCGCCCAGGAGATAGCCGAACTCTATGCCGCTCAGCGTCACGACCGGGATGAGCGCATTGGGCAAAGCATGCCGCCAGATGACGCCGCGCGCCGAGACGCCCTTGCTGCGCGCGGTCCTGACGTAATCGTCGCTCAGCACGTCGAGCATCGCCGAACGCGATATACGGGTGACCGACGCCGCGAAGGCGAAACCGAGCGTGACGGCCGGCAGCAACAGCTGGCTGAGATTGCGCAGCGGATCCCGCCACAGCGGCGAAAACTCGCCCATCGCCGGCAAAACGCCAAACCCCGCCGACAGCGTGTAGATGATCAGCAGTGCAAGGACGAAGTTCGGCGTCGATTGTCCGATCATTGCGACAACGCGCACGCCGAGATCGGAAAGCTTCTCATTGTGGGTGGCGGCAAAGATCCCGGCCGGCATGCCGACGACAAGGGCGATGATCATCGACAGCAGCGCAAGCTCCAGCGTCAGCGGGAAGCGTTCGAGGATGACGCCGAGCACCGGCCTGCCATAGGTGGACGAAATGCCGAGATTGCCTTGGAAAAGACCAAGCAGCCAGCGCCAGTACTGGATGAACCAGGGCTGGTCGATGCCGAAATAGGCCGCAAGCGCGTCGCGCTGAGGAGGCGTCAGCAGGCCGGCTTCGGTTCCCAGCATTGCCGTGATCGAATCGCCCGGAACCATCCGGATCGCCAGGAACACCACGATGGACACGCCAAGCAGGACGAGAGGGAAGGTCGCCAGTCGCCGCATCAGATAGTTCACGCGAAGAATATCCTCTCGTCCGGCATCGAAGCAGCTACTGGATCGTCACCTTGGCGAGGCTGAACAGCGAACCTGTCGGCACCGGTTCGAATCCCGCGATATTCTTCTGCTGGGCCGTGTAGCTGTAGGACGTGTAGAGCCATATCCAGGGCGACATCTCAGTGATGTGCTTCTCGAAGTCGGCGAAGATCGCTTTGCGTGCTGCCGGGTCGGTCTCGGTGCGGCCCTTCTGCATAAGGCCGTCCAGCGTATCGTCGATATAGTTCGCCACCTTCTGCAGATTGCCGGTCTTGGTCCAGTAGCGGTTGTACATAGTGTAGGGATCAGCCCTGCCGCCGTTCAGCGCGACGGCCATGTCGAAATCGCCCTTCAGCCAGGCATCGACATAGACGTTGAGCTCCATCATCTTGATATCGAGCTTGACGCCGATTTCGGCGAGCTGCGACTGGATGACCTGGGCTTCCGCCGCTGCTGTCGGCGGCTCGCCGGTGGCGCCGATCACGGTCGCCGAAAAGCCGTCGGGAAAGCCGGCTTCAGTCATCAGTTGCTTGGCCTTCTCGACGTCGCGCTTGTAGCAGAACAACTGGCTCGGATCGGTCGCCAGCGCCGGGATGGTCAGCGGGCCGGTGACCTTGCCTTCGCCGAGCGAGGCGGTGTCCAGCACTTCCTGCCGGTCGATGGCGCAGGATATCGCCTGACGCACCTTGAGTTCGGTCATCGGCTTGCGGGACGGATTGAGCTGCAGCACGTGGTAGGCAAGCACCGGCACGCGGTTCAACTGCAGGCTGGCTTCCTTGGGCACCAGCGTGGCGACAAGTGGATCGTTGAGCAGGGCGAAGTCGATCTGCTTGGTGCGCATCGCCGCCAGGATCGCCGTTTCGTCCGGCAGCACGCTGATCTCGATGCCGTCGACACCGGTCGCGCCGCCCGCCCAATCCTTGTTGGCGACAAGCACTTCCTTGGAATTAGGATCCCACTTTTCGAGCTTGAACGGACCCGAGCCGACCGTCGTCGTGCCGATCGAGCCGGCCGTGATTTCGCTTGCCGGGACGATCGCGGCATTGACGTCGCTCATCGCCGTCAGGATCGGCACATCCGGCTGCGAGAGGTGGAACACGACGGTGGCTGGATCGGGCGTGTCGATGCTGGCGATCGAGAGAAAGTTGGCGCGGGCGGCCGCACCGGTCTTCTCGTCGAGTATGCGCTCGAAGGATGCCTTGACGTCGGCCGAGGTCACGGCGGCGCCGTTCTGGAATTTTGCTTTCGGATTGAGCCTGAAGCTCAGCTCCTTGCCGTCCGCCGAGAACTGCCAGGAGTCGGCAATCGCGGGCGTGATCTGCAGATTGGCGTCGAGCCGTACCAGCGGTTCATAGATCAGCTCCAGCAACCGCAGCGAGGAGAATGCCGTCTGCTTGTGCGGATCAAGACCGGTGGCGTCCTGCGACCAGGCCATGTGCAGCGTCGCCGCACTCGCCTGCACCGGTGCCGCGGCAATGGCCAGCATTGCCGCAAGCGTCATCCCGGAAAGCAGTTTCTTGCCAATGTGCCGTACCATTGTCGTCTCCCATTATTGTTAAACCTGATGCCTTGCAGTTCCCCGGACCGCTTCAAAGGGACACACGCCCCGGAACATCGGCCCAGCATCCATGCGGTCTTACACCGTCTTTTCGCCTATCGCCTTGCGCAGGAAACCTCCCGCATTGGCAAGCGCCTTACGTGCTTCTTCGACGCCCATGCCGGTGATCGTCACCAGGATTGCCAGTTTTACGTCATTGCCGGTCTGGTCGAGTGCCTGTCGTGCCTGCTGCGCCGCGCAGCCGGTCGTCTGCATCACGATCCTGACCGCCCTGGCGATCAGCTTCTTGTTGCTTGGATTGAGGTCAACCATCAGGTTCTGATAGCTCTTGCCGATGCGGATCATGCTGGCGGTCGACAGCATGTTGAGCACCAGCTTTTGCGCGGTTCCCGATTTCAGTCGGGTCGAGCCGGTGAGGACCTCCGGTCCAACCACCGGAGAGATGGCAATATCGGCAATTCCGGCAATGGTCGATCGCGGATTGCAGGACAGCGCCACGGTGGTGGCTCCCACCTGCTTGGCATAGGTCAAGCCGCCGATGACATAGGGTGTGCGTCCGCTGACAGCGATGCCGACGACCACGTCGCCGGCGGTCAGCTTGATGTCCTGCAGCGCCTTTATTCCCTGCTTCGGATCGTCCTCCGCGCCTTCCGCGGAGTGCACCAGCGCGTCGACGCCGCCGGCGATCAGGCCCATCACCATGTCCTCGGGCACGCCGAAGGTCGGCGGACATTCCGAGGCGTCGAGGACGCCAAGCCGGCCGCTCGTGCCCGCGCCCATATAGACAAGGCGTGCACCTTTCTGGAACGCGCTCACGATCCGGTCCACGGCCGCAGCAATGTCGGGAATGACCTTCTCGACGGCTGCCGCAACGCCTTTGTCCTCGTCATTGATCTTGCGCAGCACCTCGAGGGTCGGCAACAGATCGATGTCCATCGTCTTCGGATTCCGGTCCTCGGAAACCAATCGCTCCAGCTCCGACATCAACCCGTGTTCGACCACTTGCTTGCTTTCAATCTGCCGTGAGCAGGAATGTGATGCGGTGCCAGGCGACGTCCAGTGCCCGCAGCCGGCGACCGGCAACTTGCTTCTGCTTGGTTAACTTTTTAGAATTCGATATTCCTCGTGTCAACGGATTCTAGGAATATAATATTCCTTCAGGCAGGAGCACTATCGCTGACACAGGGATTTCCTAGCCAGGATTATGGCTCCCGAAACCGCATCGCCATCGGCCGGCTTCAGACGTCGGCGGACGTCGGGAGCGAGCCATGGCTCTAGCGGGCTGGACAGACCGCCGAGCAGCGTAACCCGCGGCGCGCCCTTTTCGAACAGCACCCGCACGAACGTGTCGACCTGCTCGGCAGCACCTTGCACGATGCGCCGTCCGGCCGGATCGCCCTGGTCGGCGTGGCGGATCACCATCGGCGCCAAGGCGGCATAGTCGGTCGCGCTGGCGCGGTCCATCCAGGCCACCGCCTCGAACGGATCGTCCCTGAAGCGCTGCATCACCTCGGTCAGCAGCGCCGTCCGCTCATGCCGGCCGTCATGGGCACGCAAGGCAAGCTGCACTGCCTTTAGTCCGAGATCGGCGCCGCTGCCCTCGTCGGAAATCGGAAAACCGTAGCCGCCGACGCGCAGGTCGCGCCCTTCGACAAAGCCGAGCCCGATCGAACCGGTCCCGGCTATGACGATGGCGCCGTCTTGACCCGAATGAGCGCCAAGGCAAGCCGCGACGCCGTCGCTGACGAAGTCGATGCTCGCAAAGCGATGTTCGATGCCACGAAACGCCTCGAGCGCACCCTTGCGGCCGATGCCGGCAAGACCGATGCCGGCGCGGATCCTGGCGATTTCCACCGCCGCGAACCCTGCCTCTTCGATCGCCGCGCCAAAGGCTTTGGCAATCGAGGCCCAGGCCGCCTCTATACCGAGCCGCGTTGTCGCCGGGCCCGACAGGCCTTGCCCGAGCACAGTTCCTGCCTCGTCTTCGATACGCGCCCGGCAGCCGGTTCCGCCGCCATCGACGCCCAGGAAATAATGCGGAGACACCGCGCCGGCACTCATCCACTTATCCGCTCGATCTGGGCGCCACACAGGCGGAGCTTGCGGTCCAACTGCTCATAGCCACGGTCGAGGTGGTACACCCGGTTGATCGTTGTCTCGCCTTCGGACACCAGCGCCGCCAGCACCAGCGAGACGGAGGCGCGCAGGTCGGTCGCCATCACTTGCGCGCCCTTCAGCTTCTCGCCTCCGCGCACCAGCGCCATGGTGCCTTGCAGCTTGATATTGGCGCCGAGCCGCATCAGTTCGGGCACATGCATGAAACGGTTCTCGAAGATCGTCTCGCGCAACAGCGAAGCGCCCTCGGCACAGCACATTAACGCCATGAACTGCGCCTGAAGATCGGTCGGAAAGCCCGGATAGGGCTCCGTCGTCACGTCGACCGCCTCGAGTGGCCCGTCTCTCGACACGA
Source organism: Mesorhizobium sp. M0815 (assembly GCF_040319995.1). Taxonomy (NCBI): domain Bacteria; kingdom Pseudomonadati; phylum Pseudomonadota; class Alphaproteobacteria; order Hyphomicrobiales; family Phyllobacteriaceae; genus Mesorhizobium; species Mesorhizobium sp. M0815. The sequence goes on from NZ_JAMYOU010000010.1 coordinate 118,417, forward strand.
TCAGCCCGCGGTCGCCCGGCCATATTTTCACACCGGCTGCTTCGAGCAGCTGGACGACGGATGCCATGTGCTCGAGCCGCGCGTGGGTCAGCTCGAGCTGACCGCCGGTGATAGCCGCTGCGACGGCATAGGTGCCGGCCTCTATCCGGTCCGGGATGATGTCGTGCGTGGCGGCGCGCCAGTCTGTGCTGCCCGCGATCAGGATGCGGTGCGTGCCGGCGCCCTCGATCCGCGCGCCCATGGCGTTCAGGCAGGCGGCAAGATCGGCCACCTCCGGCTCGCGGGCCGCGTTGAGGATCTCGGTCTCGCCGTGTGCAGTCGTCGCCGCCATCATCGCAGTTTCGGTCGCGCCGACCGACGGCGAGCTCAAAACGATGCGCGCGCCTTTCAGTCCGCCCGGCGCAGACGCGACGATCAGCCCGTTTTCGATGGCAATGTCGGCGCCAAGTGCCGCAAGCGCGGCGACATGCATGTCGACCGGCCGTGCGCCGATCGCGCATCCGCCAGGCAGCGAGACCCGGGCATGGCCGAAGCGGGCAAGCAGCGGACCGAGAACCAGCACCGTCGCGCGCATGCGCCTGACTGTGTCGTAGCTTGTCTCCCTGGAGACGGCAGCACTGGCATCGATTGTGGCGGCATGCGCCGATCTGGTGACTTCAGCCCCATGAAGCCCGACGACGCCAAGCATGTTGTCGACATCGGTCACCTCAGGCAGGTTGGTCAGCTGCAGCGGGTGGGGGCTGAGCAAAGCTGCCGCTATTTGCGGCAAGGCCGCGTTCTTGGCGCCGGAGATCGTCACCGCGCCCTCAAGCCTGTGCCCGCCGACGATCCGCAATCTATCCATGGCTCTGACCTAATCCAAGGTGTCGGCGAGTCTACGCGCTTGCAGGCGATCTTTCATGTCCGAATTCCCGTGCATGTCCGAATCGTTGGTGTGGGCGAAAGGCTAGGCCGAAACCGCACGGGTCGAGATTTGATAGATCATTCTTGGCTGTCAATCAGGAACGGAATAATTTATTCCTTGGCTTGGCATTGTCGATGACTGGCAACAGGGGAACGCATGTCCGTCCTGAAGAAGATCGAGGCCAAGCTCGAAGTCATGGCGCCCGGCGACCGCGAGATTGGTCGGTATATCGTCGATAAACCCGACCAGATGCTCCGTCTGTCGACGGCGGCGCTTGCCGCCGAGATCGGCCGCAGCCAGTCGAGCGTCGTCAAGTTCAGCCAGAAGCTCGGCTATTCCAGCTATCAGGAGCTTAAGCTCGCCGTCAGTGAGGCCAAGTCGCAGGAATGGCACGTGCCGGCCGGCATGATCCACGGTTCGATCGAGGTCGGCGACAGCTATCTCGTCATCTTGCGCAAGCTGATCGGCAGCAAGCTCTTGTCGATGCAGCAGACCGTCGCGGCCAACACCGAGCAGGAAATCGGCAAGGCCCTCGAAGCCTTGAACGGTGCGCGCCGCATTCATTTGGCCGGCGTCGGCGCATCCTCGCTGGTGGCGCGCGATTTTTCCTACAAGCTGATGAAGCTCGGCCGCAACGTGCTGCACGACAGCGACAGCCATGTGCAAATGGCCAATGTCTCGACGCTTGGACGAGGCGACGTGCTGTTCGCGCTCTCCTATTCCGGGGCGAGCATCGAAACCCTGCGGATAGCCGAACTGGCTCGCAAACGTGGCACCACCGTGATCGCCGTCACTGGACTTCGCGACAATCCGCTGAGCCGCGTTGCCGACATTCGCCTCCACACGATCGCCGATGAAGAGCGCGCGCGCTCTTCGTCGATAACCGCGCGCGACGCACAACTGACGCTCACCGACCTGCTGTTCATCCTGCTCGTGCAGAAGCAGCCTGACGCCAACGAATACGTCCACAACAGCGAACTGGCCGTCTCGGTACTGAAGGCTTAGTCGTTGGACGCATCTCACCCGCTCTCCTTGAGCCGCGCGTCTATTAGCGGCCCAGAAGGTTGCGCTCGACTGTCTTGAGATGGGCGAGCATCGCCTGGTTGGCGCTTTCCGGGTCGCGGCGCAGCAATGCGTCCAATATTGTCTGATGCTCGTCGCAATAAACGCGCCTGCGCTCCTCCGAGAATGAGCGCTTTTTCATTTCGAACCACGGCGATTGGTTGCGGATCGTGCGCATGAGATTGTGAATCTCTTTCAGGAAGTCATTGCGGCAGCAGGCGAAGACGCAGTGATGGAACTCGGCGTCCCAATGCTCGAAGTCCGGCATGTCCTCGGCAGCGCATGCGGTCTGATGCGCTTCGCGAACCGCGTTTAGTTCCGCCATGCTGGCATTTGTGGCGGCGAAGGCCGCCGCCGCTGGCTCCAGCAACTGCCTGATCTCCATCATGTCGGCGGGGCTGGTGCCTTCCATCCGCGTGACCGTCGCCGCGATGGAATCGGGATTGGTCGCAGTCAGAAAAGTGCCGCGCCCGACATGCCGGACAACCGTTCCGTCCTCCTCCAGGAAGCCGACGGCACGACGCACCGTATTGCGCGCCACGCCGAACTCGGCCGCAAGGTCGCGCTCGGGCGGCATCCGCCCGTCCTGAAGCCACTCGCCGGCCGAAATCCGTTTTTTCAGCACAGTGGCGATGTCGTTGGCGACGAGCTTGGGCATTTGTTGAGAGCTTTTAATCTGATCCAATGTTGAACCAATACTATCAGCCGGCGCCCTGCCGGTCCAGTACCTGATGAGGTCAAGGCCCGATTTACCGCGACAAGTGACGAAAACCCTCTTGCAGCCTAAACCAATCGGCGATAGCGTGTAACGAAAGAGCTTATATTGGCTCATAAAAGGTTCAGGGAGGAACGAATGAAGGTCGCGACGTTTTCGATTGCAGGCGAACGTCGCGTCGGCGTTGTCGATGTCGACAATCAGTCGGTCGCCCCCTTCGATATCCCTGTTGACCAGGCGCTGTCTGGCGTGCTGGCGCTGTTGCGGCGCAACGGCGCCGGGATGCCGCGCACGCTGTCGCCGGTTCCGCTGGCGCAGGTCGAGCTCGAGGCGCCGATACCTTTGCCTGCCCGCAACATCTTTTGCGTCGGCAAGAATTATTATGAACACGCCCACGAGTTTGCCCGCAGCGGCTTCGATTCGAGCGCCGGTGCCGGCGCCATTCCGCAACATCCGATCATTTTCTCGAAGGTCCCCGAATCGGTCGTTGCAACACATTCGAACGTGCTGATCGACCCTTCCATATCGATTGCGATCGATTATGAGGCGGAACTGGCGGTCATTATCGGCAAGGGCGGACGCGGCATTTCGAAAGCCGAGGCTTACGATCACGTCTGGGGTTATACGATTGTCAACGACGTCACTGCCCGCGACCTGCAGGGAAAATATAGCCAATGGCTAATCGGTAAGTCGCAGGATACGTTTTGCCCGATGGGGCCATGGGCGATCACCAAGGATGAGCTCGACCTGGAAAACGCTTCGGTACGTTGTTTCGTCAATGACGACCTCCGCCAGAATTCCAAAATATCGCTGCTCATCTTCGATATTCCGACGATCATATCGACGCTTTCGCAAGGCATCACCTTGAAGCCGGGCGACATCATCGCCACCGGCACGCCGGTCGGTGTCGGCATCGGCTTTGATCCGCCGAAATATCTCAAAGCCGGCGACATTGTGCGGGTCGAGATCGACGGCATCGGGACGCTGGAGAACCGGATCGTGGAGCGGGTGCAATGACGACTGTCACCGTCGGTCCGATTGTCGCGGAAGTCGCCGGCGAGGGCGAGCCGGTGGTGATGATCCACGGTCTCGGCGGAACCTCGAACATGTTCCAGCCGCAGCTGGAGGCGCTCTCGGCCTACCGTGTCATCCGCCTCGACCTGCCTGGATCCGGCCGCTCGCCGCGGCCGCTCGATCCATTGACGATCGAGGTCATGAGCGACGCCGTCATCCGCGCCATGGCGGGCATGGGCGTCACCCGGGCGCATTTCGTCGGCCACTCCATGGGCACGATCGTCTGTCAGTTGGTCGCAGCGATGCAGCCGTCGCTGGTCAGGTCGCTGGTTTTGTTCGGTGCTCTCGCCGAGCCAGCTGAGGCGACGCGGCAAGGCCTTGCCAACCGGGCGCGATTGGCGCGATCGTGCGGTATCGCCGACATTGCCGACCAGATCGTTGCCAATGCACTGTCGGCCCATACCAGGGAGACCTCGCCGGCCGCCGTCGCCTTCGTGCGCGAATCCATCACCAGGCAGGACCCGGAAGCCTATGCCCGCACCTGCGAAGCCCTGGCCAAGGCCACGGCTGTGGATACGCGCCGGATTTCAGCGCCGACCCTTTTGGTTACCGGCGACGCCGATACGATCAATCCGATGAGCGTCGGCCAGGCGCTTGCCGACAGGATAAAGGGAGCGATATTCTTGTCCCTCGATCGGTGCGGACATTGGGCCACGGTGGAGTGCCCCCGCGAAAGCAGCCAAAGGCTCGCCGATTTTTTGAGACGCGTTGATAGGTGAGGATCGGAATTCGGGCGTAAAAACAGTGCGCTCGACAGTTTGGGAGGTTTTCTGATGGCAGACGACGGCTGGAACGGAAACGGTTCGGGCAGCACGCTCTTTACCAATGTGCGCGTGCTCGATGCGACCGGCGAATACCCCTACACCGGCGAAGTGCTGGTTCAGGGCAACCGTATCAAGCAGATCACCAAGGGCTCGTCGCGTTTCGGCTCGCCGGCTGTGTCGTCCTCCTACAGCGGCTTGTCAGGCGGTGTCACAACGATCGACGGCATGGGCGCGACGCTGATGCCGGGCATGATCGACGCGCATCTGCATCTCTCCTGGAACAACGCGCCCGGCATCGACCCGATCCAGATGATGGAGGTGGAAGAGCACATGCTGGTCACCATGGAGATGGCCAAGCTGGTACTCGACGCCGGCTTCACTGCCGGCCGCGGCGCCGCAGCCGCCAAGCCGCGGCTCGACGTGGTGTGCAAGAAATTCATCAATCAGGGGCGTTTTCCCGGGCCGCGTTACCTCGCCGCCGGTCCCGAGATCACGACGGTCGGCGGCCTCGGCGATTCCGCGCCTTCGCACATTCCGCATGAAGGCCTCAATCTCGGCATCGTTGTCTCCGGTCCCGAGGAAATCCGCCGCACGGTGCGCCAGCTGATCAAATACGGTGTCGATTCCATCAAGCTCAATCTGTCCGGCGAAAGCATCACCGGCATGGGCGCCGAAGAAACGCCGATGTCGGAGGAAGAGGTCGCCATGGCCGCCTCCGAGGCGCGCTGCCGCAACAAGGTGCTGTCGGCGCATGCGCGCTCATCCGGCTCGGTCAAGCAATGTGTCCGCCACGGCATCCAGAACATCTACCACGCTTCGTTTGCCGACGAGGAAGCGCTCGACATGCTCGAGGCGGCCAAGGACAAGCATTTCGTGGCCCCCGGCATCGCCTGGCTGATCAACACCGCGCGCCATGCCGAGCAATGGGGCATCAAGCCCGGCTCGCCGCTCTCGCTCGAATATGAGCGCGAGCTCGAAATGTGCATCGAGACGATGAAAAAGATGCATCGACGCGGCATCCGCGTCTGCATCGGCGGCGACTACGGCTTTGCCTGGACGCCGCAAGGCACCAACGCCAAGGACATCCAGACCTTCGTTGAGATGCTTGGCTTTTCGCCGATGGAGGCAATCCAGGCCGGGACCAAATATGGCGGACAGATCATGGGGATGGCCGACGAGCTCGGCATGATCAAGGAAGGTTATCTCGCCGATCTGCTGTTGATCGACGGCGACCCGATATCGGACGTGCGCATCCTGCAGGACAAGAACCGCATCCTCGCCATCATGAAGGACGGCAAGTTCCACAAGGCGCCGCGCTTGAATGAGCAGCGCCGCCGGCTGACCGCATGAGCATTCTGGACCGGCCATCTTCGCCCGACATTTCGCGGCCTAAGACCTCGGGGCTCGAGATTTCTGGCGGCGGCATGACGCGCAGACAGGCGTGGGGTCTTTTCTGGCTCCTCGCAGCTGCCGTCATTGCATGGCTGGTCTTTGCCGTCTGGCCGGACTGGCTGAACGCCATCCTGATTTCCAAGAAGGCATTCGTCAGCGCCATCCTCAACGGCATCACCCTGGCTGGCCTTTATTTCCTGGTCGCCAGCGGCTTTACCCTGATCTTCGGCCTGATGCGCAACGTCAACCTGGCGCATGGCTCGCTCTATCTGCTTGGCGCCTATATCGGCTATGAGGTGGCGAACCGCACCGGCTACTGGCTGCTGGGTGTCGCCGCGGGCTTCATCGTTCTGGCCCTTGTCGGCGTCGTCATGCAGATCTTCGTCTTCCGGCGACTGGAAGGCGACGACCTTCGCCAGACCCTGGTCAGCATCGGTATCTCGATCGTCGCCGCCGACCTGATGCTGGCGGTCTGGGCCGGCGGCACCTATCAGATCCCGGTGCCGGAATGGCTCGACGGTGCACTGACCTTACCGGTGGTCACGGCCGTGCGGTCTAACGGCGTCTCGGTGTTTCTCACCTACCCGCTTTATCGCGTCGTCGTGCTGGCGGCTGCGATCGTTATCGGCATCGGCCTTTGGCTGATGCTGCACAAGACGCGCGTCGGCATGATGGTCCGCGCCGGCGTCGACGACCGCGCCATGCTGTCGGCCTCGGGCGTCAACGTACACGCGGTCTTTGCTATCGTCTTTGCCGTCGGCGCCGGGCTTGCCGGCTTTGCCGGCGTCGTCGGCGGCTCGGCATTGTCGGTTGCGCCCGGCGAGGACGTCCGCTATCTCCTGGCCTCGCTCGTCGTCGTCATCGTCGGCGGCATGGGTTCGATTACCGGTGCTGCAATCGGCGCGCTGCTGATCGGCCTCGCCGAACAGATCGGCCTCGTCTATTTCCCGACCTACGGCATCGTGCTCACCTTCGTCATCATGGTGGTAGTGCTGTCGGTGCGGCCGCAAGGCATCATGGGGAAAGCGCGATGAGCCTGACCGTCGCCGTAGGCGCCGCGCCTCGACAGAACTGGCTGGAGAAGCTCGGCGCCGGTCACATCATCCTTGCCGTAGCATTGGTTCTCTACCCGCTGGTGGCATCCGATTTCTTCCTGACGCAGATCGGCGGTTATTCGCTGATCTTCGGCATGCTCGCACTGTCGCTGATGATGCTGGCCGGCTATGGCGGTATGGTCAGCCTTGCCCAGATCACTGTCGCCGGCATCGCCGCCTATGCCATCGCCATCCTCGGCGAGAACAATTCGAACGTGCTCGGCCTCGGCTGGCCGTGGTGGATCGCAGCACCCTTCGCCATTCTGGCAGCTGCGGTGGCATCGGCGCTGATCGGCTGGATCTCGGTGCGCACCGAAGGCATCTATACCATCATGATCACGTTGGCGATCGCCACCGCGACCTTCTATTTCGCCCAGCAAAACTACGCGATCTTCAACGGCCATTCCGGCTATGCCGGCATTCGCGCGCCGGTGTTCTGGGGCGTCAACTGGCGCGACCCGAAGGCCTTCTATTATCTCTGCCTGGGTTCGGCGGTGCTGTCCTACGCGGGGATACTCTACGGCGCCCGCTCGACCTTCGGCATGACCGTGCAGGCAATCCGCGACAATCCGCGTCGCATGCGCGCGCTCGGCTATCACGTCACCGCACACAAGGTCTTCGCATGGTTCCTGGCTGGAATCATTGCCGGTGTCGCAGGCGTGCTTTTGGTCTGGTTCAATGGGCGCGTTTCACCCGGCACGATCGGCGTCGATGTAGCCATCGACGTGCTGATCATCGCCGTCATCGGCGGTTTGCGCCACCCGATCGGGCCTTTTCTCGGCGCGCTCGTCGTTGTCCTGATGCAGACCTTTGCCATCGACCTTGTCGGAGCCGAGCGTTTCAACACGCTGATCGGGCTGGTGTTCCTGGTGATCGTCTTCATCTCGCCGGATGGAATTCTTGGGTTGTGGGGGAGGATCAGACCGCAGCTAGCTCAGGAGTCCTTGCGTTCCGGTCCGTGACGCCGGAGCGGAATGAACTGCATCAATCAATCAAAGGGAGGAAAAAATGAGAATACATCGACGCACACTGCTTGCGCTGGCGCTTGCCACCGGGCTGACAGCTCCGTCTCTGGCGCTAGCCGCCGACGACACGATCAAGATCGGCCTGCTCGCCACTTTCGAGGGACCGTTCACGGTGCTCGGCGAAGACGGCGAGCGCGGCGCGAAGACGGCGCTCGACGAGGTCAGCGGCATGGTTGCCGGCAAGAAGATCGAAATCGTCAAAGGCTCGTCCGACGCTTCACCTGATAGCGCCGTGCGCGCTGCGCGCAAGCTGGTCGAGCAGGATAGTGTCAAGGTTTTGGTCGGCCCGCTTTCGGGCGATGAGGGCCTCGCCGTCAAGGACTATGCCAAGACCCAGCCGACCGTGACCTTCATCAATGGCACCTCGGCGGCGCAGGACACGACGCTGCGCAATCCGGCGGAAAACTTCTTCCGCTTCTCGACCGACGGCGCGCAGTGGATGGCCGGTCTCGGCACTTATGCCTTCAACGACAAAGGCTACAAGCGGGTCGCTACGGTCGCCGAGGACTATTCTTTCCCGTATACGCAGGTCTTCGGCTTCATGGCCGAGTTCTGCAAGGCAGGCGGCAAGGTGCCGTCCAAATCCTGGGTGCCGATCGGCAACAAGGATTTTTCGTCGGTTATCGCGGCCATTCCCGATGACGTCGATGCAATCTACGTCGCGCTTGGCGGCGCCGACGCCGTGAACTTCCTGACCCAGTATCAGCAGGGCGGCGGCGCGGCCCCCTTGATTGGTGGCTCGATCACCGTCGACCAGACGGTGCTGACCTCGAAGGGCAAGCTGCGCGACGTGCTGGTCGGCACGCCTTCCGCCGGACCAACCGCCGACACCAACGACGCGCCTAGTTGGAAAACTTTCGTCGAAGCCTACAAGAAGCAGCCAGGTGCCTTTCCCTCGCCGTCGCTCTTCGCCCACGGCTATTACGTCAACATGAAGGCGACATTGCTCGGTCTCGAACAGGTCGGCGGCGATGTCTCCGATGGCGGTGCCAAACTGCGTGACGCACTCTCGAAACTGTCTTTCGACACGCCGACCGGCAAGGTGTCACTGGACAAGAACCGCAACGCGATTGCCGACATCTACCTGACCGAGGTGACCGAGGGGCCGGACGGCAATCTTTTGAACAAGCTTGTCAAAGTCGTGTCGCAGGTCAACCAGACGCTGGGCATTCCCGAAGACGAGTTCACCAAGCTTGGGGCTGTCAGCCGCGACAATCCGAGCTGCCCGTAACCGCGTGGCTTGCGAGTATATCCGCCCGTGACCGAAACTCTTGCCGCGAACCGTCTCCAAAGCTCCGGCGCCTTTGCGCTGGAACTCGATGGCGTTGCGCGGCATTTCGGCGCTTTGGTGGCGCTCTCCGGCATTGATATGAGGATCGCGGCTGGCGAGCGGCGCGCGGTTCTCGGCTCTAACGGCGCCGGCAAGACCACGCTGTTCAATGCGGTGACCGGCGATTTCCTGCCGACGGCTGGCCGCATCCGCTTCTTCGGTGAGGACATCACCGACTTGCCGCCGCATGAACGCATCCGGCGGGGCTTGCGGCGGACCTACCAGATCTCGCAGCTGTTCAAAGGCTTGTCGGTTCTCGACTCGATCTTTCTCGCTTGCCGCGGCGTCTCACGCCGACGGTTCTCGCTGCTCCGCCCAAAGGCCACCGACGTCAACATGGTGCAGGCGGAATCGATCCTCAATGCCGTGCATCTCGAGGCCTATCGCGACCTGCTGGTGGCGACACTCAGCCATGGCCAGCAGCGGCAGTTGGAGATCGCGCTGGCGCTGGCCGGCGCGCCACGCTTCATCCTGTTCGACGAGCCGGCGGCCGGCCTGTCGCCGACCGAGCGCCGCGACTTGGTGGCGATCCTCAATGCGCTGCCCAAGCATATCGGCTATATTATCATCGAGCACGATCTGGATGTCGCGCTGCGCGTTTCGGAATATGTGTCGATGATGCACAACGGCCGTCTGTTCAAGGAAGGCACGCCGCAAGAGATCGAGGCCGACCCGGAGGTCCAGGAGATCTATCTCGGGGGCAAGCATGGCTGAGCGCCCCGTTCCCCTCGGCCGAACGCTCCCTTCTGGCCCAGCCTCTTCCGGCAAAATAGGCAAGGCGATCCTCAAAATAGAGGATCTGCAGGTCTATTACGGCGAAAGCCATGCCCTTCAGGGCGTCTCGCTGGCGCTGGAAAGCGGCGTGCTGTCGGTGGTCGGCCGCAACGGCATGGGCAAGTCGACGCTCTGCAACACCATCGTCGGCCTGAAGCGCGCGCGCTCCGGCTCGATCCGCGTCGACGGCCGCGAGATCACTGCGCTCGAACCGCACGAGATCCATCGCCTCGGCGTCGGTTATGTGCCGCAAGGGCGGCGCGTCTGGCCAAGCCTGAGCGTTGATGAGCATCTCCGTCTCGCTGCCGGCAATCGGCGCGATGCGAGTTGGACCGTCGAACGCATCTACCAGACATTTCCGCGCCTCGCCGAGCGCCGCACCAATGGCGGCTCGCAGCTCTCCGGCGGCGAACAGCAGATGCTTGCTATCTCGCGTGCCCTGCTCAGCGACCCGAAGCTGCTGGTCATGGACGAGCCGACCGAAGGCCTTGCGCCGATCATTGTCGACCAGGTTGAGCGGATGCTCGTCACCCTGGCCGAGGAAGGTGAGATGGCGATCCTCGTCATCGAGCAGAATATCGGCGTGGCGACCGCTGTTTCCAACCAGGTCGCCATCATGGTCAACGGCCGCATCAATCGGCTGATGGACGCGGCAGCGCTCGCGGCAGACCGGGAATTGCAGCAACGGCTGCTTGGTGTCGGACGCCATGCCGACGAGACGTCCGTCACGCCGGCAGCCGCGGCACAGGCGAAGGACCAGTTGGCTGAAGTCTACCGCATCGACCGGACGGCTACCGGTTCCGAACCGATGACCCAGAATGGAACCTACCTTCTGGTCACCGAACTGCCCAACCGCTGGAACGTGCCGGTCACGGCCATGCGGCAAGCGGCTATCGAGAAGGCCGCGCCACAGGACGATTTGAAGAAGGTCTTTGCAATTCCTTTCGCCGAACGCATTGGAAGAACAGTGCTCGTCGCGGGCACTTTCGATACCAAGGGCAAGGAGTTGCGGTTCGTCGCCGACCGGCTGAAGTCCCTCGGCATTCCGGTTCGCACCGTCGACCTCTCCACCTCCGGAAAACCGTCGAGCGCCGACGTTCCCGCCATGCAGGTGGCCGGAATGCATATGCGGGGATCGGCGGCCGTTTTCACCAATGATCGCGGCGGCTCGGTGAGCGCTATGGCGGAAGCCTTCGCGCGCTGGATCGAGCGCGAGCCGCGCATTGGCGGCGTCATCTCGGCCGGCGGCTCCGGCGGCACCACGCTGGCAACAGCAGGCATGCGCGTGCTGCCCGTCGGTATCCCCAAACTGATGGTGTCGACCGTGGCAGCCGGCGATGTCGCCAAATATGTCGGCGGCGCGGACATCATGATGTTCCATTCGGTTGCCGACGTTCAGGGGCTGAACTCGATCACCGAACAGGTGCTGTCAAATGCGGCGCATGCGATGGCGGGCATGGTCGCGCAGCTGCCCAATGCCGAAGCCTGGGAAGCCAGGCGCAAGCTGGCGCGCCCGGCTGTCGGCATCACCATGTTCGGTGTCACGACGCCGGCGGTGCAGGCGGTAACCAGGCGGCTCGAAGCCGACTACGACTGTCTCGTGTTCCACGCGACCGGCATCGGCGGACGGGCAATGGAGAACCTCGGCGATTCGCGGCTGCTCTCGGCTTTCCTTGATCTGACTACCACGGAGGTGGCCGACATGATCGTCGGCGGTGTGTTCCCGGCGACTGAAGATCGCTTTGGCGCCGCAATCCGCACCGGCTTGCCCTATGTCGGCTCAACCGGCGCGCTGGACATGGTCAATTTCGGCCCGCGCGACAGCGTGCCGGAGAAATTTCGAAGCCGCAAATTCGTCATCCACAATCCGAACGTCACGCTGATGCGGACAACCCGCGACGAGAACCGCGCCTTCGGCGAATGGATCGGTGCGCGGCTCAATGCCATGAATGGCCCGGTGCGGTTCCTGTTGCCGGAGGGCGGTGTCTCGATGCTCGATGCATCGGGCCAACCATTTCATGATCCGGAAGCCGACAGCGCCCTGTTCGAGGCGATCGAGAAGACCGTTCGCCAGACGCCGCAGCGCCATCTCGAGCGTGTGGGTGCGAACATCAATGACGCGCTCTTCGTCGATGCAGCGGTCAATGCGTTCCGCGCGATCACACCGAAACTGCAGAGGCGAGCATAATGGCTTCGAGCAGGCGCATTTGTAAAATCGGTGCCGGTAGCCTGTGGCTGACCGCATTCTATTTGGGAGGGTAGAAAAGATGGCCGCGCAGACCTTGGGTGCTTTCCTTTTGTGGCTGATCATTGCCGCGATCGTGGTGGTGATCGCCGTCTACATACTGCGATGGCTTTATCGCCGGTCGACCAAAGAGACGGCGTTCGTGCGCACCGGCTTCATGGGCGAGAAGGTGGTGGTAAACGGCGGCGCTTTCGTCATTCCGGTGCTGCACGAGATCACGCCGGTCAACATGAACGTCCTGCGCATCGAAGTGCGCCGCGAGGATGCCTTTGCGCTGATCACCAAGAACCGCATGCGCGTTGATCTGGTCGCAGAGTTCTTCGTCCGTGTCGGCGCCGGCCGCGAGCTGGTCGCAGCCGCCGCCCAGACGCTCGGCCGCCGCACGCTGCAGCCCGACAGCCTGCGCGAATTGCTGGAGGGCAAATTCGCCGGTGCCATGCGCACCGTTGCCGCCCAGATGACGCTGGAAGAGATGCACGAGCTGCGCGGCGACTATGCGGCCAGGGTCCGGCAGCTTGCCTCGGAATCGCTCGCCGCCAACGGGCTGGAGCTGGAGAGCGTCGCCATCGTCGACCTCGACCAGACCAGCCTCGAATATTTCGATCCGTCCAATGCCTTCGACGCCGAAGGCCTCACCCAACTGACGGAATCGATCGAGACGCGCCGCAGGATGCGCAACGAGATCGAGCAGCGCACGCTGGTCGACATCCGCAACCAGAACCTCGACACCCAGCGCAAGGTGCTGGAGATCGACCGCGACACCGAATACGCCCGCCTCGAGCAGGAGCGCGAGGTCGAGATACGTCGCGCCTCGCAGCGCTCCGAACTCGCCAGGGAGCGGGCGATCCGCGACCAGGAGGCCGAGCAGGCGCAACTGTCGGCGCGCGAGGCCGTCGAGAAATCGCGCCTCAACCAGGAGCGCAACATTACCGAGGAGCGCATCAAGAGCGAGGAAGACACGCAGCGCCGCGAGATTGCGCGCCGCCGCGCCCTCGATGAGACGGAAATGAAAATGCGCGAACTGACCGAGCGCGAGCAGATCGCGCTAGAGCTCGCCCTGGAAAAGGCCAGGATCGAACGCGAAGGCACGCAGAGCGAGCTCGAGATCGAGCGCAGGAAAGCCCTCGAAATCGCCGAGCTCGAACGCCAGATCGCGCTGGCGGAAAAGGCATTGGAGGTTACCAGGGCCGAGGCGGAAAAGCGCCGCGCCGAAATTGTCGAGAACCAGGCGACCGAAACAGCGCGGATCGGGCAGGAGCGTGCCATCGACGAGGTCAGGATTGCACGCGAGCGTCACCTCGAGGCGCTGCAGATCGCCAAGCGCCAGGCTTTCGAGGAAGCCGAAATATCGGCCGGCGAAGAGGTCGAGCGCGCTCGCATCACCACCGAGCGCGGCATCGAGGAGGCGCGGCTGATCAAGGACCGCGACATCCGCCAGCTCGGCGTCGAGCGCGACCAGAAGATCGAGATAGCCGAAATCCAGAAGGCCATCGACATCGCCAAAAAGACGCAGGAGCGTTCCTCCGCTATCGCGGCATCCGAGGCGGTGCGCGCCAAGGCCATCCAGGCTGAGGAGCAGGCCTTCACGGCGCGCGAGCGCGAGATCGCCGAGCGCCGCAAGCTGACCGACTTGATCGGTGCGGCTCGCGAGGCCGAGCGCGAGGCCTTGCGCATAACCGCGGCCGCAGATGCCGAGATGAAGGCGGCCAAGAGCCTGGCCGAAGCGCAGAAGATCGCCGCTGTTGCCGCGGCCGAGGCGGAGAAGATCCACGCCCTTGCGGCGGCCCAGCGCTACGAGGTTGATGCCGCCGGCCATCGTCAGCTCAACGAGGCCGACAATCTGCTCTCCAACGAGGCTCGTGCCGGTCGCCTGCGCGGCAAGTTGCTCGACCACATGGAAGGCATCATCCGCGAAAGCGTCAAGCCGATGGAGAAAATCGACGGCATCAAGATCCTGCACGTCGACGGCATCAATGGCGGGCAGGGCGGCAACCGCAACGTCACCGACGAGGTGATCGATTCGGCGCTGCGCTACCGGGTCCAGGCGCCGATGATCGATAATCTGATGAAGGAGATCGGCATCGAGGGCGGCTCGCTCGGCCGCATGACCGACGTGCTGCGCGATGCCAAGGACATATCGAGCCTGACCCGCGACAAGAAAGGCAAAGGCAAGGTCAGCAAGGACGACGATGACGACCGCGACCGCTGACCAGGTCCGGTGGGCGGTGTGCTGTGCGAATGAGTGGCGATGCCTCGGCACCGGCCGCTCGTTCGATGCGGGCGGTGGGGCATGACCAAGGTCTATGTGTCCTCGGTCATCCCTGCGCCGGCTGCGGAAGTCTGGAAGCTCGTGCGCAACTTCAACGGCCTTCCCGCCTGGGCGCCATTCGTTGCGGAGAGCCGCGTCGAACAGAACGCACCGGCCGACCAGATCGGCTGCATCCGCAACTTTGTGCTCAGGGATGGCGGGCGGATTCGCGAAAGATTGCTGGCACTGTCCGACTACGATCTGTCCTGCAGTTACGCTATCCTGGAAAGCCCGATGGCGGTGGAGAATTATATCGCCACACTGTCGCTGACGCCGATCACCGACGGCAATCTCACTCTGGCCGAATGGCAGGCGGAGTTCGACTGTGCGCCTGAGCGCGAAGCAGCACTTATGCATCAGATCGGCACCGGCGTCTTCCAGGCGGCGTTGAGCGCACTCAAGCAGCGCTTCGGGCGCTGACATTCCCGCGATGGTTCAAGTCCGCCAGAGCACCATCATCGATGCGCCTATCGATGATGTCTGGTCGATTCTGCGCGATTTCAACGGCCATGAACGCTGGCACCCGGCGATCTCGTTCAGCGAAATCGAAGGTGGCGACCCGGTCGACGCGGTCGGTTCGGTTCGTCATTTCCGCCTGGCCGATGGCGGCGAGTTGCGCGAACAGCTGCTGGCGCTGTCCGACAAGGACTTTCGGCTCGCCTATTGCCTGCTCGAAGCGCCGCTGCCGCTGATGGGTTATGTCGCATCGATCCAGCTGAAGCCGGTGACCGACGGCAACGCGACCTTCTGGGAATGGCGTTCCGAATTCCATCCACCTACGCACCGCCGCGAGGAACTGGTCAAGCTCGTCTCCGAAGGCATCTATCAGGCCGGCTTCGCGGCTATTCGCAGCCTTTTGCGAGGAAGGGTTCAGCCTGCCCAGGCAAGAGCGCCAACGCCGGCACCTCCGTCAGCCCCGCCGCTGATCCCTTCGCCGGTCTCTTCCGCAACAACATCGTTCGGCCAGTCAGCAACAACCAGGGCTATTGTGGTCGAGCGCTATGGCGGTCCGGAGGTGCTGCAACTGAAGGAGATCGGCTTGCCGCCGCCGGCGCCGAACGAGGTGCGGATCCGCCATACTGTGATCGGCGTCAACTTCATCGACGTCTATTGCCGCACCGGCTATTTCGACCTTTTGCAACCACCGGGCGTGCCTGGCATGGAGGCGGCCGGCGTCGTCGAAGCGGTCGGTTCGGAGATTGCCGGTTTCTCGGTCGGCGACCGCATCGCCTATGCCTGCCCGCCGGTCGGCGCTTATACCGAGCGGCGCAACATGGTGCCCGATCTGCTGGTTCGCCTGTCCGACGATATTCCCGACGAGATTGCGGCCGCGGGGCTGCTCAAGGGCATCAGTGCGAGTTTTTTGCTGCATGATATCCATGCGGTGCAGCCGGGCTCCGTCGTTCTCGTCCATGCCGGCGCCGGCGGCATCGGCCAGCTTCTGGTGCAATGGGCACGCCATCTCGGCGCAACGGTCATTGCAACGGTATCGAGCGACGACAAGGCGCGCATCGTCGAACGCCTCGGTGCCCATCATGTCATCGTCTACTCGCGTGAGAATTTCACTGAGGCCGTCATGCGGCTGACGGGAGGCGTCGGCGCCGATGTGGTCTACGATGCGGTCGGCCAGGATACGTTCGGCGGCTCGCTGGCGGCGCTCCGCATTCGCGGTCACCTCGTCAGTTTCGGTCAGGCGTCAGGGCCGATCGGCAATTGGGACATCGGCCGCTTTGCATCGAAGTCGATCACCGTATCGCGTCCCAACTATGCGCATTACACCGACACGCCGGAAAAACTAGCCCCGCACGTCGAGCGTTTCTTTGCCGCGCTGCGACAGGGCGTCGTCAGGATCGAAGCGCCCAAGCGCTATAACCTATCCGACGCCGGCGAGGCTCACCGCGACCTTGAGGCCAGGCGGACAACAGGCGCATTGGTGCTGGTGCCGTAGCCGACACTCGGTCGAAAACAGATGTTGACAATGTCATCTGTTGTTGCGAAGGCGTTCAGCCTCGAATTTGACGGCCGGGCGGGACAATGGACGACCTTGGAGCACAGGAACAAGCGGTTCTCGACCTCATTGCGGCGAACCCGTTCGCCGGCCAGCAGGACATAGCAACGGCGCTCGGCATCGCCCGCTCGACGGTCGCGGCCCACATCGTGCAACTCGTCAACAAGGGCTACATTCTCGGCCGTGGTTACGTCTTGCCGACGTCCAAGCGCATGGTCTGCGTCGGCGGCGCGGTGCTCGACCGCAAATACCACGCCAAGAAGGATCTGATTTTCGAGACGTCGAACCCGGTCGACGGCTATCGCAGCTTCGGCGGGGTCGCCCGCAACGTCGCCGAAAACCTTGCCCGCCTCGGCGTCGACATAAGCTTCGTCTCGATCGTCGGCGACGATGAAACCGGCCGCTCGCTGGTGCGGCACCTGCGCGATCTTGGCGCTGATGTCAGCCAGGTCATCACCACCACGGAACGGCCGACGGCCGAATATGCGGCGATCCTCGACCGCAACAATGATCTCGTGCTCGGCATTGCCGACATGGAGATCTTCGATCTGTTTTCGTCGTCCTATCTCGACCGCTTCTGGCCGCATCTGGCTTCGGCGACATGGGTGTTCATCGACTGCAATCTGCCGGCTTCGACCATCGCAGCACTGATCTCGCGCAAGCAGGGCGCGCGCTTCAAGCTCGCCGTCGACACGGTCTCGTCGCCGAAATCAGCGCGGCCGCCGAAGGACCTGACCGGCATCGACCTTCTTTTCACCAACCATGACGAGGCCAATACGATGCTCGGCATAACGGATGCCGACAAGCGGCTGACGCCGGAGGAAGCAGCAGCAGCGCTGCGCGCGGCCGGCGCCAGCGCGGTGATCGTAACCGCAGGCGCGCATGGATTTGCCGTTGCGACTGAGAGCGGTGTGACGACCATGCACTCCGTCCCGGCCCAGCCCGTCGACATCACCGGCGCCGGTGACGCGATGATCGCCGGCACTCTGTACAAGGTGCTTTCGGGTGATCCGGTCGCTCATGCCGCGCGCACCGGCGCGCTGCTCGCCACGCTGACCACCGAGAGCGAATCGAGCGTCCACCCCGATCTGTCGCCGCGCTTCCTTGCCGCCGGCACGTACCGCATTCCTGCCTGAAAGCGAGATGATATGAAACCTTCCCTTGTCCACTTGAACGATGAAGTCGCTGCTGCGCTTGATAAAGGCCGCGCGGTGGTGGCGCTGGAATCGACGATCATCACCCACGGCATGCCCTATCCGGCCAATCTGGAGACTGCTCGTGGTGTCGAGACCGTGGTGCGTGAAAACGGCGCTGTGCCCGCCACGATCGCGGTGGTCGCCGGCAAGATTAAGGTTGGCCTCGACGACCGTGAACTGGAAGAGCTGGCAGCGGCAAAGGGCGTGGTCAAGGCTTCCGGGCGCGATCTCGCCGCCATCATGGTGCACGGCGGCTCGGCCGGAACCACCGTCTCGGCGACGATGCGGATCGCGGCACTCGCCGGCATCGGCATTTTTGCGACCGGCGGCGTCGGCGGCGTGCATCGCGGCGCCGAAGCGACTTTCGACATCTCGGCCGACCTGACCGAACTCGGCCAAACCGGCACGACTGTCGTCTGCGCCGGAGTCAAGTCGATCCTCGATATTGCGAAGACGCTGGAATATCTGGAAACCCAGCGTGTGCCGGTGATCGCCTATGGGAGTGATGATTTTCCGGCTTTCTACACCCGCTCCAGCGGGCTCAAGGCCGATCATCGCCTCGATACCCCCGACGAGATCGCGCGAGCCATGCTGCTGCATGACGAGATGGAATCCGGCACCGGCATTCTCGTCGCCAACCCTATCCCCGAAGCGGACGCGCTCGATCCGGCATTCATCGACGGCACGATCGCAGCGGCGGTAGCCGAAGCGGAGCAGCGCGGCATCGGGCGCAAGGAACTGACGCCGTTTCTGCTCGCCCGCATCAACGAGCTTTCGCAAGGCCGCAGCCTGAAGGCCAACATCGCGCTGGTCCGCAACAACGCCGCGCTCGCCGCCCGCATCGCGGTGGTGCATGCGAAATTGAAAGGCGTGACCAGATAGAGGCAGCACCCGGCCAGCGCTACCGGCCTTCGATTTCAGCCCGTCGCAAGGTCGAAGATGCGCCCGGCATTGAGGATGTTGTTCGGGTCGAAGGCTGCTTTCAGGCGCCGCATGGCCGCAATCTCTGCATCGCTGCGCACCAGATGCAGCCACTCCTTCTTGTCAAGGCCGATGCCATGTTCGGCCGAAACGCCGCCGCCGGCGGCGGCCACACCGCGGTAGACGGTGCCGTATGCGGCTGCCGGATCCACCGTGCGGATCTGGTAATGCAGATTGCCATCGCCGAGATGGCCGAAGACGTAGATGTCGGCGCCGGGGTCGACGGCCTTGATGGCGGCTTCTGTTTCGTCCAGGAAAGTCGCCATTCTCGCCAGTGGGATGCTGATATCGACGCCAATCAGGCCTGCCATCGAAAACAGGAAACGGTTGGCCTCCTCCCGCACCGCCCAGAGCGCCCGGAATTCGCGCGGCGATTGCGAGACGACCACGTCGTCGATCACGCCCTCCTCGACCGCCTGCATCAGCGTCGCGGCAAAGCGTTCGCCGTCGCGGTCGGGCTCGCTGCCCTGTATCTCGGCAAGCACATAGACGGGCGAGCCCGCGGGCAGCGGCGCCGGCGCGTCCATGCCGGCGATCATGGCGCCATAGAGCGGGGCGAAATTCACCTCATAGGCCGAGAGCGAGGGCCCGAGTTTCTGCCTGAGCAGCGCCAGCAGCGCGATTGCAGCGTCGAGCGAAGCAAGCGCGCAGAAGGCGTTGATCTCGGTGGCCGGCTTCGGGTGCAGCCGCAGGCATGCGCGGGTGACCACGCCGAGCGTGCCCTCACTGCCGATGAACAATTGGCTGAGGTCATAGCCGGAATTGTCCTTCGCCAAACCCTTGAGCGAGGTCAGGATGCCGCCGTCGGCAAGCACCGCTTCCAGGCCAAGCACCTGCGCCCGGTACATGCCGTAGCGCAGCACGCGGATGCCGCCGGCATTGGTGGCGACATTACCGCCGACGGTCGCCGCGCCGCGCGCTCCGATGTCGACGCCGAACAGTAAGCCGGCCGCATCGGCGGCTTCCTGCACCGTTTGCAGCGGCGCGCCGGCCTCGGCGATGATGGTTGTCGCTTCACGGTCGAGGGCTTCAACGGAAGTCATACACTCCAGCGACAGCACCGCTTCGCCGGGTTGGACGCGAGCGCCGCCGGCGAGCCCGGTCCGGCCACCCTGGATGACAAGCCTCTGTCCGGCCTCGTTGCACAGGCGAAGTATGTCCGACACCTCGCCGGCCGTACGTGGACGCAGCACGAACTCCGGCGATACGCCGGCTTTGCCGTCGGGGTCTTCCCTGTAACGCGGCCCGGCCTCATCGGCCGAAACGATCGCCGACCGGTCCAGCCGCTTCTCCAGCCGCGACAGGAGTTCGCCGGTCAGTGGGGACAGAGCGCTCACGGATGGTGTCGTCATGCGCCGCTCCTGTAACAGGCAGGACGATAGACACGGACTGCTGTTTGTCAAACCCACGCGGGACTGCCAGTCGTGGCCGGCCTTCAGCCTCGACCCTTCAAAAACTCGATCACCATTGCCGCGGTCCAGGTGAAACGGTTACCGCCGAGCGGCTCGCCGCTGAGGGGATCGTAATATTCGGCAAAGCCGCTCTCGGCGATCAGGTCGAGACTGGACTGGGTGATCCGTTGTGCGATTTGGCTGTGGCCGGCGGCGGCAAGGCCATTAGCGATCATGTAGTTGACCACCAGCCAGACCGGGCCGCGCCAGTAGCGCTTGGCGTCGA
Source organism: Mesorhizobium sp. M0815 (assembly GCF_040319995.1). NCBI lineage: Bacteria > Pseudomonadati > Pseudomonadota > Alphaproteobacteria > Hyphomicrobiales > Phyllobacteriaceae > Mesorhizobium > Mesorhizobium sp. M0815. Next base: position 138,966 of record NZ_JAMYOU010000010.1, read on the forward strand.
AGCGCGCATCGCCAGGATCGTGCGAGGGGACGATGTAACGCGCTTTGCCGGCGATGCGCTCGATCGTTGCGGCGATGGCCGCTGCCCGGCTTTCCGGAATAGCCGAAAACACCGGCAGAATGCCGCCGACCGACGCGCTGTCAACGTGCTTTCCGGCCACTCGGTCGAAACAAATGTACTGGCTATGTGTGTCGCTCCACAGCCGTTCCATCGTCGAAAGCCCGTTTTCGGCACGGGCGCGGTTGGCTTTTGCGATTTCGGTTTCGCCAAGTGCCTCGGCGAGATCGGCAAGATCGGCGGCGGAACGGATCAGAATGGCATTGAAGCCGGGATCGACGACCTGGAACGGCGAGGCATCGTGCAGCCTGGCATTATCCCAGCCAAGCCCGCGGAAATGCTGCAGCAGCCAGACATAGCGGTCATACTGTGCCTTGGTTGGACGATGCGCCGGATCGGCGTGCAGGATGTCGCGGCGGGTGTAGGGCTCGACGCCTTCGGTCGGCACGTGCTCAAACGCCTCGTCCCAGTCGATCGAGTTGTCGCGACCGGACTCCCATGGGTGGATTATGGCGACCAGCCCTTCGCCGTTCGGGTCGCGGTTTTCGTAGAACCAGCGGTGCCAGGCATCGATTTTCGGCAGCAACACCCGGGCACGCTCGGCCGCCAGCGTCTTGTCCTTGGCCTGGTCAAACAAGCGGCGCACGGCAAAGCCGGCGACCGCCGGCTGGGTGATGCCCGAGGTGGCGGTCGGGCGGTCCGTCCGCCAGACCTCCGGTCCCGGGAAATAGCCGTCGCTCCAGACATGGAAGACGATGTGCGGTACCATGCCGTCCGGCCACTGGTGGGCGAACAGCGTGTCGATCTCGGTCCAGGCTCGAGCCTCATCGTAGTGGGCAAGACCGAGCGCGGTCAGGCAGGAATCCCAGTTCCACTGGAACGGGTAGAGGCCCTTGGTCGGTATGGTGTAGGTGCCTTGGTCGTTTTCCCTGAGCACCTCTACGGCGCGGGCGATGGTTTCGTCGACAGCAAGAGATATCATGGGGGCGGTCGTACTTTCAGGATCGAAGGGCGTTTGGATCAAAGCGCGTTGGTGGTTTCGGGGTCGAACCAGCGGATGCGGTCGGGTTTGGGCAAGAGCCGCAGGTGATCGCCGACGGCGACCGTGGCATTCGATTCGAGGATGGCGCGGAACAGGCCGCCCTCGACATCGCAGGTGACCAGCGTGTGCGGTCCGAGCGGCTCGACAACGCGCACGGTGGCGTGCAGCCCTTCGGTGCCGGTGTCGACATCCTCGGGGCGAATGGCGAATTCTATCGTCTGCTTGTCCGATTTGGGGCCGGGCAGCGTCAGCCCGGCGACGGTCCAGCTGCCGTCTGCCGCCTTCGTCGCCAGGATGAAATTCATCGGCGGGTTGCCGATGAAGGAGCCGACGAAGCGTGCGGCCGGATTGCGATAGACCTCTACCGGCGAGGCGGCCTGGACGATATGGCCCTGATGCATGACGGCGATGCGGTCGGCGAGGCTCATCGCCTCGACCTGATCGTGAGTGACATAGATGGTGGTGGTCTTGGACGCGGCGAGCACGCCCTTGAGCTCGGCGCGCATTTCGAGCCGCAGCAGCGCATCGAGGTTCGACAGCGGCTCGTCCATCAGGATCACGTCCGGCTCCATCGCAAGTGCCCGAGCGACTGCCACGCGCTGGCGCTGGCCGCCGGAAAGCTGGCCCGAATAGCGCTTCAAAAGCTGCTCGATGTGCATGAGCTCCGCGGTGCGGTTGACGCGCCCCTCGACCTCCTGCTGCGGCAGCTTCTTCATGCGCAGGCCGAAGGCGATGTTCTCGAACACGGTCAGGTGCGGAAACACGGCGTAATTCTGGAACACCATGGCGATGCCGCGTTCGCGCGGCGGCAGATGGTCGACGCGACGGCCGCCGATCCAGACCTCGCCCTGGCTTGGCGTTTCCAGCCCGGCGACGATCCTCAGCAGCGTGGTCTTGCCGCAACCCGAGGCGCCAAGCAGCACCATGAATTCCTGGTCGGCGATGGTCAGGTCGATCGAATGCAGCGCGGTGAAGCCACCGAAACGTTTTGCGACCTGCTTGATGGCGATCTCAGCCATCGGCGTTCTCTTTTGTGCGCGTCATCGGTTGGCGATCCCCCACATGGCGAACAGATATTTGCGAACGGCGAAGATGAAGATCAGCGCCGGGATGACCAGTGCCGCGCCACCGGCGAATTTGAGGTAGAGCGGCGATTCGCCGAGGCTCTGCAGCAGGAAGGCGGTCAGCGTCCGGTTCTCGATGGTGAGCACGGCGGCGGCAAACACTTCGTTCCAGGAGATGGTGAAGGCAAATACCGCCGACGCCGCGATGCCCGGCAGCGCCAGCGGTAGAATGATTTTTCGGAATGCCTGCAATCTCGTGCAGCCGAGCGTCCAGGCCGCTTCCTCCAGCTCGACTGGAATGCCGGAGAAGAGCGAGAACGTGATCAGCACCGCGAATGGCAGCGCCAGCGTGGTGTGGACCAGCGCCAGCCCGATCGCGGTGTCGTCGAGGCCGGTGCGGATGAACATCACCGCCAGCGGTAGCGCCAGCAGCGGCAGTGGGAAGGCGCGGGTCATCAGCACGAGGAAACGGAACGTTTCCTTGCCCGGGAATTCGAAGCGCGACAGCGCGTAGCCCGCGGGTGCGCCGAAGCCGATCGAGAGGAGCATCGTCAGCGTGGCGACGAGAACGGAGTTCCACAGCGCCCTGGCGACGCCGGCGAAATTGATGAAGAAAGAAAGGCTGCCGAAATCGAATGACGGGAAGAAGCGCTTGGGAAAGGCGGTCACCTCTTCCGGCGACGACAGCGCGTTGACGATCAACAGATAGATCGGCAGCAGCACCCAGATGCAAAGCAGGATGACGGTGGCGACCAGCAACCAGTTGCCGGCTTTGCGGGCCTCAGGCGCGGCGATCGACAGCTCCACCGTGCTCATATCCGCGCCTCCTTCGGCACACGCAGCACCCGCAGGAAGAACAGCGTGAAACCGATCGATATGGCGAGGATGAACAGCGCCATGGCGGCGGCGACATTGCGGTCCTGCAGCGTGAACTGCCAATTGTAGGTCTCGCCCATCAGCACCGGCAGATTGGTGCCGCCGAGTGCTGCAACCACCGCAAAGACCTCAAAGGCAAGGATGACGCGCAGGATGATCGCCGTCTGCAGGCTGGGGCGCAGCAGAGGCAGCGTGATCTTGATGAAGCGCTTCCACGGACTAGCGCCAAAAACCTCCGCCGCCTCGTAATATTCCCGGGGGATGAGCCCCATGCCGGCGACCAGAATGACCATCATGATGGCGGTCGCACGCCAGATCTCGGCCAGCGCCACGGCGATGAAGATCGTCAGCTTGCTCTGGTAGCCGAGGAACATGACCGGCCTGTCGATGACGCCGAGATTGGAGAGCAAGGTGTTGAGGAAGCCGGACTGGTCGAAGATGGCGAGCCAGATCAGCCCAGCGGCGAGATCGGAGATGCCGAGCGGAATAGCGAAGATATAAAGCGCGGCGCTGCGCCCGGCCGCAAGTCGCGACACCATCGTTGCCATCAGCAGCGCCATGACCAGCTGGATGGGCACGACGACGGCGCTGAGAAGCAGCGTGTTGCGAACCGTGACCGGAAATTTCCAGCTGCTGGTCATGGTGCGGAAATTGTCGAGCGTAAAGCCGCCGTCGCGGGTGAACGCCTCGAAGGCGACCAGCGCAAACGGATAGAGGAAGAAGACGCAAAGGAACAGCGTCGCCGGCGTCAGCAGCAGATAGGGCAGGGCCTTGCCGTGCATGGAGCTCTCTCTATTCGAAGCTTCAAAAGGGGTGGGCGCCCGGCGCGCTGGAAATCCGGACGCCCGGGGAGGATTCTTAATCGACGGGACAGGCGCCTTGCGATGGTTTGTCGGGCGCCCAGCACGGCGCTTTCGCCTGGTCGATGATCGCCTTCAGCGCCGTCGCCTGTTCGTCGAGCACGCCGTGCACATCCTCGCCGCCGAGCACGATGCGCTCGAAGCTGTCGGTGTAGATCTGATTGAACTTGCCGCCGAGGCCGCCAAGTCCCATCGGCAGCAGCGCCGGCAGCGCATCCGGGGCTCCGGTCATGGTGGCGATCACTGGGCTGAAGGCCTTCACCGAGGCCGGCATGTCGTCGGGCAGCTTGACGTCGACGATGGGGAAGAAGTTTGTCGCCTTGAGCGTCGCGATCTGGGTTTCCGGTTTCAGCATATAGGCGACCAGTGCCTTGGCCTTGTCCATGTCGGGCGAGGTCTTCGGGATAGCGACGCCGGCGACCACCGGCATGTAGCCGCGGCCTGCCGGGCCGGCCGGCGCCGGGAAGGCGACGAAGTCATCGGGTTTCTGGTTGAAGGCGTCGGCGAGGCGCGCCACGTGATCGAATGCCACCCAGACTTCGCCGGTCAACAGCGGCTCCTGCATGAAGGCATAGTTGGTCGAATTCGGGTTGGTGTATTGCCACAATTCCTTGAACTTGTTCCACGCCGTCTCGGCCTCCGCCGAGCGAAACTTGGTCACCATCGAGCCGGTATACGATGGAAGGAGAAAACCCTCGAAGAAACGGTGCTTCAGCCCTTTCGGGCCGGCCGGAAAACCGAATTTGGGCGAACCGGTCTTTTCAGCGATGTTTTTCGCCCACTCGATCAGTTGGTCATAAGTGATGGTGTTGAGATCGGTGCCGGCCGGCAGATATTGCAGCGCCTGCTTGCTGGCCGCCATCAGAAAGGTGGCCTGCATCCATGGCAGGTACTTCTGCTCGCCGGTGCCGAGCATGCCGAGCTTCTTGTAGGTCTCGTTGACCTTGACGCCACCGAGATCGACGCCAGAGAGATCGACAAGGTCCGCGCCGACGGTGGAGAAGTCTCCGTGCAGGCCGCCGAGCACGCCTATGGTGCCGGAGCCGGCCTGCAGTTCGGCCTGAAGGCGGGTGAGCCAGGGCCCGTCCTCGGCGACCTGATAGTCGACCTGGCCGTCAAACCCCTTCAGCACTTCGCTGCGCATCTTCTGTGTCTCTTCCACTGGTCGCGCCTGTGTCGACCAGAACAACACCTGCTGGGCTTGCGCTGCGCCGGCAGCGAGCGACAGCGCCAGCACGGCGCCGGCCAATATCCGCAAAGCATTCATCGTCATCTTCCTCCCTGGGTTGCGCCGCGAAGCGGGCGTCAGTTCTGTCTTGTGGGTGCCGGGCCATGGCTTGCCCGCGAGACAAGTGTCGGCCGGACCAGCCGCGTCAGTGGCGCGTCCGGCCTGTTGCCGATGACGGTCAGCAGCATCTCGCCGATCTCGCGCGCGCACTGGCGGATCGAGGCGTCGAAAGTGGTTAGCCCCGGCGGCGCATAGGCTGAGGCGGCTATGTTGTCGAAGCCGATCACCGAAAGGTCGCGAGGAATGGCAAGGCCGGCTCGGGCAGCCTCTTCCATCACCGTCAGCGCCAGCTCGTCGAACAGCGCGACAATGGCCGTCGGCCGCTCGGTGGCGTGCAGTAGCCGGTTGATTGCATGGATGCGGGCACCGCGATCGAACCGCGGTGCCGTCGCCACATCGAGCCTGACCGTCGGATCGCCTCGGCGGGCGATCGCGGCAGCGAGCCCATCCTGCCTGAGATGGCGAAACGTCATCGGCTCGGAAATCGTCACCAGGCCGAAATGGCGGTGTCCGAGATCGTAGAGCATGTCGAAGGCCTCGCCGAATGCGTGCGCGCCATCGGTATCGAGCCAATGATAGGCAAAGTCACCGTCGAGCAGCCGGCCATGCGCGACGAACGGAAAATTGCGTTGACGCAGATAGGTAAGCCGCTCGTCGACCTCGGCGATGCGGGTGACGACGACCCCATCGGCGCGTCCGGATTCGACAACATGGCGAAGCACGGAAAGTTCCGACTGGCCCTGCGCCGCTGCGGCCAGGATCAGGTCGGAACCGTGCGAAACCAACCCTTCGCCGAGCCCGGTGACGAATTCGCCGAGGAAGGAATCGACCAGATTGGGGCCGCGGATCGGCAGCACCATGCCGACAAAACCGCTGCGGCCGGAGACTAGCGTGCGGGCTGCCGTGTTCGGCACATAGCCGGCCCGGCGCGCGGCCTCGGTGACACGTTGGCGCGTTTTCAATGCGATCTGCTCGTGGCCGGCAAGGGCGCGCGAAACGGTGGTGATCGACAGGCCGAGCTGTGCGGCTAGTTCCTTGAGGGTGGTAACGCGGCCCGGCATCGTTCCTCTCGAACGAAGTTTGAAACGTTTGTAATCAGTCCAAGCGAAATTGCAAACGTTTTAAATGCGCGCGATCGGTGTTGCTTCTTGCCCGTTGGTTCGCGCGGCCCTGTTCGGCCCCGGGCCGGCAAGCTTCCGGACGGAGATTTAAACGCAGCGGTTGCTTGACTCGGACGGCGCCTTGTGAAAAATTTTACAGCAACTGATAAAAATATCAAAGGGCGGAAATGGTTGGTTTTGGCAACGGCCTGCTGCGCGACGACGAGACCGGGATGGCAGCCCGCGCTGCCTGGCTTCACTATGCCGGCGGCCTGACCCAGTCGGAAGTCGCCAAGCGGCTCGGCCTGACCAGCCTCAAGGCGCACCGCCTCATCACCAAGGCCAATCAGGAGGGCCTGGTCAAAGTCTATATCGATGGCGAAGTCTCAGAATGCGTGGAACTCGAGGACGAGTTATCCGGCCGTTACGGCCTCGACTATTGCGAGGTGGTCCCGGACTTCGATGCCGAAGACCTGCCGCTCAAGGCGCTCGGCATTGCCGGCGCGCAGTTTCTCAAGCGCGAGATCGAACGCGGCGAGGAGGCGCTGATAGGCGTCGGCCACGGCCGCACGCTTGCCGCCTGCGTCGAATATCTGCCGCGCATATCGGCCGGCAGGATCCGTTTCGTTTCGCTGCTTGGCGGCCTGACGCGCAAGTTCTCCGCCAATCCACATGACGTCATCCACCGCGTCGCCGAACGGACCGGCGCGGAGGCCTATGTGATGCCGGTGCCGATGTTCGCCAACACGGTCGAGGATCGAACGGTGCTGCTCGGGCAGAAGGGCGTCAGCGATGTCTTCGACCTCGCCAAGACCGCCGACTTGCTCATTGCCGGCATTGGCACCGCCGAGCGTGAGGCCTCGCTTGTCGCCACCGGCATGATCGAAAAGGGCGAGATGGAGGAGATCCGCCGCAACGGCGGCGTCGGCGAACTGCTCGGCCATTTCTTCGACGATGCTGGAAAGGCCGTCGCGACGACGCTTTCCGACCGGGCGCTGGCACTGGCGCGCGAAGACATCAGCAACCGCAGGATTGTCGCCGTCGCCGGCGGCAAGGTGAAGGTTCGCGCCATCAAGTCAGTGCTGGAGGGCCGCTATCTCAAAGGCCTGATAACCGACGAGCGGACGGCGCGATCGCTCGTGGAACAGACGCCGGTCGGGTAGCCGGCAACCATTTCGTTGAAACTACCCTGTGGAGGAGAAGAGAAATGCATGAGAAAGAGAAAGACCTCATCGACGCGTTCCTGCGTGGACAAGTCGGCCGCCGTGGGCTGATCAAGGGCCTCGGTGCAATGGGCCTTGCCGCCAGCACCGCCGGTACACTGCTCAATTTCGGGCAGACCCGCGCCCTGGCAGCTGATTTCGACTGGCAGGCGCATAAGGGCAAGACCATCAAGCTGCTGCTCAACAAGCATCCGTACGCCGATGCGATGATTGCCAACCTCGACAACTTCAAGAAGCTGACCGGCATGGAAGTCGTCTATGACGTGTTCCCCGAAGACGTCTATTTCGACAAGGTTACCGCCGCGCTGTCGGCCAGCTCGCCCGAATACGATGCCTTCATGACCGGCGCCTACATGACTTGGACCTACGGCCCGGCCGGCTGGATCACCGATCTCAACGAATGGATCAAGGATCCGGCCAAGACCAACCCGAAATATGCCTGGGACGACTTCCTGCCCGGCGTCAAGAATTCTTGCGCCTGGAACGGCCAGCCGGGCGGCGCGCTCGGTTCGGAAGACGCCAAGCAATGGTGCATTCCGTGGGGCTTCGAGCAGAACAACATCACCTACAACAAGGGCATGTTCGACAAGGTCGGCGTCAGCGTTCCCGGCAATATGGATGAAATGGTCGCTACGGCGGCGAAGCTTACCAAGGATGTTGGTGGCGGCGTCTACGGCATCGGCGTGCGCGGCTCGCGCTCCTGGGCAACGATCCACCCGGGCTTCCTGTCGGCTTACGCTAATTTCGACCAGAAGGACCTGAACGTCTCGGCTGACGGCAAGCTGTCGGCCGCGATGAGCACCGCCGAATCCAAGGCTTTCCACAAGCAGTGGGTGCAGATGATCCAGGAGAGCGGCCCCAAGGACTGGTCGACCTACACCTGGTATCAGGTCGGCACCGATCTCGGTGCAGGTGCGTCGGCGATGATTTTCGACGCCGATATCCTCGGCTATTTCATGAATGGCGGCGACAACAAGATGGCCGGCAAGCTCGCCTTTTCGGCGTTCAAGGCCAACCCGGCCGCCAAGGCGCCGACGCCCAATATCTGGATCTGGTCGCTGTCGATGTCCAACTTCTCGAAGGACAAGGACGCCACCTGGTACTTCATGCAATGGGCATCCGGACCCGAGCATGCATTGTTCGGTGCGACCAAGATGGACTTCGTCAATCCGGTTCGTCAGTCGGTCTGGAACGACGAGATGTTCCGCGAGAAGCTGAACAAGAGCTATCCGGGCTACGTCGAGATGTTCGACGTCTCGGCGCCGGGCGCCAGCATCAAGTTCACACCGCAGCCGCTGTTCTTCGATCTCACCACCGAATGGGCGGCGACGCTGCAGAAGATGGTGGCCAAGGAAGTGCCGGTCGACGAAGGCCTCGACAAGTTGGCCGAGAGCATCAACAGCCAGCTCAAGGAAGCCGGGCTCGGCTAAAGCCGCGGCCAAGGCTGGCCCGTCCGCGGGTCAGCCTTTGAGATGTGATACGTTTGCGACGCGGTGCCGAGCGGTACCGCCTGCTCGCCCGACCGGCCGCCTTGCTCCCTTGGGCGGCCGGGACGGCGAAGCAACAGAATGACGGAGCAGCAGATGACTGCGGCGACAATACAAAGAAACAGGCCGTCGGGCTTCAGGATCAGCAAGCGGGTGCTGCCCTATCTCCTTAGCTTGCCGGCCTTGCTGGTCTGCATCGGCATCCTGATCCCGTTCTTCACATCGGTGGTCTATTCTTTCCAGCGCTACCGATTGAGCCAGCCTTGGGCGCGGCAATTCAACTGGGGCGACAACTATATCTCGTTCTTCACCGACCCGAAGTTCTGGAACACGCTGCAGGTGTCGCTGCTCTACGCCGGCATCACCGTCGTGCTCGAGTTGCTTCTCGGTCTCGGCATCGCCATGCTGCTGCAAAAGCGCTCGACGCTGAACAACTTCATCTCGATCATGCTGTTGATGCCGCTGATGACGGCGCCAGCGCTCGCCGCGCTGATGTGGAAGCTGATGACCAATCCCGGCTTTGGCGTGCTCAGCTATCTCGCCAGCCTGATCGGGCTGCAGGATTTCCGCTGGGCCTCGTCGCCCTCGACGGCACTGCTCACCGTCGTGCTTGTCGACATCTGGGTCTACACGCCCTTCATCATGATCCTGCTGCTTGCCGGTCTGCGCAGCCTGCCGACGCAGCCCTTCGAGGCGGCAGCACTTGACGGCGTGCCGCGCAGCTTCGTGTTCTTCCGCATCACCCTGCCGATGCTAACCCCCTATATCCTGACGGCGACATTGTTCCGCCTGCTCGATTCCATCCAGCAGTTCGACATCATCTACGCCATGACCCAGGGTGGTCCGGGCGACACGCTGACCGTGTTCCAGGTCGAGGCCTATCTCAACTTCTTCCAGTCGACCAATGTCGGCCGCTCGGCGGCGCTGATGATCATCCTGTGGGCGATCACCTATTTCCTCTCGAACATCTTCATCAAGAACTGGCTGCGGCTGCGCGAACGCGCCCGCGGCCAGGCATAGGAGGCTGGCATGGAACATACCTCCCTTCTCGAACGCATCCTGCGCGGCATAGCCCTGGCGCTGGTCGTGATCTTCTTCATGTTCCCGATCGTCTGGATCCTGATGATGTCATTCCAGACCAACGAGACAATCCTGCGGATTCCGCCACAGCTTGTCTTCGAGCCGACGCTCGCCAACTACACCGCCTTGATCACCGGCAAGCTGATGACGGCGGCCGGCACGCTCGACATCGCCTTCATGCGCAATCTCTGGAATTCCGTCTTCCTGTCGGTCACCTCGGTTGCCGTCGCGTTGCTGCTCGGCGTGCCGGCCGCCTATGCGTTTGCGCGGCATAAGTTTCGCGGCTCGGAGGACATTGCCTTCACGCTGCTGTCGTTCCGTTTCGCGCCGGCGCTGCTGGTGCTTTTGCCGCTCACCCTCTATTTCCAGAAGCTCGGGCTGGCCAATACCTATATCGGGCTGATCTGGGTCTACCAGCTGATCTGCCTGCCGCTGATCCTGTGGATCGTGCGCGGCTATTTCGAGGATATACCGGCCGACATCGAATACGCCTACCGCATTGCCGGACATTCCTGGTTTGCTACCTTCCGCAAGATCGCGCTGCCGCTCGCCGGCCCAGGCATTGCCGCTGCCGGCCTGCTCGCCTTTATCTTTGCCTGGAACAATTTCGTTTTTGCGCTGGTGCTCGCCTCTGCCGACAAGCAGCCGGTGACGGTCGGCGCGCTGGCCTTCATCACGTCCTCCGGCATCCAGTATGGCCAGATTTCGGCGGCGATCGTGCTGTCGATCACGCCGACCCTGGCGCTCGCGCTCTATGCGCAACGCTATCTGGTCGAAGGCCTGTCGCTTGGCGCGGTGAAAGGATAGTCCGATGGCAAGCCTCGAACTGCGAAACATCGTCAAGCGCTATAAAAGCCAGACCGTTCTCGACAATCTGTCGCTGACCGTCGCCGACGGCGAAACGCTGGTCCTGTTCGGACCGTCCGGCGCCGGCAAGACGGTGCTGTTGCGGCTGGTGGCCGGGGTCATCGACCCCGACGAGGGAAAGATCCTCATCGGCGGCGAGGACATGACCGATCTCGACGCCGAGTTCCGCGGCGTCGGCATGGCATTCCAGAACTTCGCGCTGTTCCCGCATATGACGGCGTTCGACAACATAGCCACGCCTCTGCAGGCGAAGCACTCATCGCAGGGCACGATAAAGACCGGCGTCGAGAGCGTCGCTAAGCTGTTGAAAATCGGCCATGTGCTCAGCCACAAGCCGCGGGCGCTGTCCAACGGCCAGAAGCAACGCACCGCGCTTGCCCGCGCGTTGGTCGGCTCGCCGCCGCTGCTGCTGCTCGATGATCCCTTGCGCAACGTCGATGCCAAATTGCGCTTCGAAATGCGCCTCGAGCTGCCAAGGCTGCTCGCCGATCGTGGCGCGACCGTCATCTACGTCACCCAAGACTACAAGGAAGCGATGGCGCTCGGCGACCGCATCGCGGTGATGTCGCAAGGCGTCGTCAAACAGCTCGGCACGCCCGAGCAGATCTATCGCGAGCCGGCCAATGTCGAGATTGCCCGGCTGTTCGGCGACCCGACCATCAACCTTCTGGACGTCAAGCCGTCGCGGGACGCCAAGGGCATCTATGTCGGCCTGTCCAACGTCCAGGTCCATCTTGCCGGCGCGCATGAGGCGGCGGTCGGCCGTGATTGCGTGATCGGCCTGCGGCCGGAGGCTCTGGCGTTTGTTGATGAAGGCACGCCCGGCGCCATCCCGGTGACGGTCGAGGCTGAGACGCCGCTCAACGAGAAGATCGTCACCCTGGCGCGAACCGTGCGCGGCCGTGAAATCTTGGTCTCGCGTCCGTCCGGGACACCTGGCCAATCCGAGGGCAGGGCGCATATAGCCGTCGACAGCAAAAGCGCCCTGCTGTTCGATCGCGCGAGCGGCGAGCGCATTGGCTCGAAAAACGTCGTCAATTTGCGCAGTGGAGAAGCGGCATGAGCCCAAGCGCAATCACCCTCTCAGGCGTCGACAAGTTCTACGGTCCGATCGACCGCGGTGTGCATGCGGTCAAGAACCTGACGATGGAAATCGCCAAGGGCGAGATCGTGGCGCTGCTCGGCTCGTCCGGTTGCGGCAAGACCTCGACATTGCGTATGATCGCAGGCTTCGAAGAGGTCTCGCGTGGCACCATCGCGGTTGCCGGCCGCAAGGTGCACACGTTGCCGCCGGTCAGGCGCAACGTCGCAATGGCCTTCGAGGGCTATTCGCTCTATCCGCCCCTGACCGTGCGCGAGAACATGGCCTTCGCCCTCAAGGCGGCCAGGCTGGCGAAGAGTGCGGTCGATGCAAAGGTTGCCAACATCGCCAAGCTGCTCGAGATCGAGGACATTCTCGAGCGCTATCCGAGCTCGATCTCCGGTGGCCAGCAGCAGCGCGCCAGCCTCGGCCGGGCGCTGATCCGCGAGGCCGACCTGCATCTGCTGGACGAGCCGATGGGCCAGCTCGAGCCGCAGCTTCGCGCCGTGCTGCGCGGCCGCATCAAGCATTTCATCAAGGAGCGTGGCCTGACCGCGATCCTGGTCACGCACGACCAGACCGAGGCCAATGCGCTGGCCGATCGCATCGCCGTCATGGAGGGCGGCGTGCTGCAGCAGTTCGATACGCCTGACAGGCTCAAGGAACGGCCGGCAAACCTGTTCACCGGCACCTTCGTCGGCGAGCCGCCGATGAATGTCTTCGAGGCCTATGTCGGCACGGCTGCCGACAAGATCAGTCTCAAGCTGCCCGACGGGCTTTCGCTCGACTACGACAAGGACGCGTTCAGCGGCCCAGTTCGCGATGAATTGCTCAACCGGCAACGCGTCGTCATCGGTGTCAGGCCCTATGCCGTCCGCCGCTCCAAGGACGGTGTGCCGGCCACGGTTTCGGCCAATCAATGGCTCGGCGACCAGACCCATATCGCCGCCGACTTCGCCGGCGGCTCGCTGGTTCTGGTCGAACATGACCGGACTCGCCTGGAACTCGGGGCGCCTATCAAGGTCAGCATCGATCCAAAAAACCTGCACGTCTTCGATCAGGCGAGCGGCGACGCCATTTCGCACGGCACGGAGCTTGCCTGATGCGGGATGTGCTGATCGGCATCGACGCCGGCACGTCTGTTATCAAATCCGTCGCCTTCGACACGGCGGGCAGGCAGATCGCGGCAGCCGCGCTGCCGAACAGATACGAGACACTGCCGGGTGGCGGCGCCGAGCAGGACCTAGTCCGCACCTGGGCCGATACCGCGACGACCTTGCGCCAACTGGCCGACAAGGTGCCGGATCTCGCCAGCCGGACCATTGCCATCGCCGTGACCGGGCAGGGCGACGGCACCTGGCTGATCGACAAGGATGGCGAGCCGGTGGCCAAGGGCTGGCTGTGGCTCGACGCGCGCGCTGCCGCCGTCGTCGAGGAGATCCGCGCGCGGCCCGAAGACCGGCTGCGCTTCGAAAAGACCGGCAGCGGGCTCGCTGCCTGCCAGCAGGGGTCGCAATTCGTCTTCATGAAGCGCCACATGCCCGCGATGCTTGCCAATGCAGCGACGGCGTTCCACTGCAAGGACTGGCTTTATTTCAAGTTGACCGGCCAACGCGCCACCGACCCGTCCGAAGGCACCTTCACCTTCGGCGACTTCCGCACGCGCAGCTATTGCGACGATGTTCTTGAGGTGCTCGGCGTCACCGATCTCAGGCATCTGCTGCCGCCCATCGTCGATGGCACCAGGCAAAGCACCGCACTGTCGGCGACAGCAGCCGATGCGACCGGCCTGCTTGCCGGCACGCCGGTCGTTCTGGCCTATGTCGATGTCGCCTGCACGGCGCTCGGCGCCGGCCTGTTCGATCGCGAGCGCAAGCCGGGATGCTCGATAATCGGCTCCACCGGAATGCATATGCGGCTTGCCGAGACGCCGGACGAGGTTCTGCTCAACGAAGCTGCAACCGGCTACACGATGACCATGCCGGCACCGGGCGTCTTTGCGCAGATGCAGTCGAACATGGCGGCAACGCTCAACATCGACTGGGTCCTCGGCCTCGCCTCCGGCATTCTCGCCTCGCAAGGTATCACGCGGACCAATGGCGAGATGATCGCGCTGGTCGACCAGTGGATATCGTCGTCCGAGCCAGGCTCGCTGCTCTACCAGCCCTATGTCTCCGAGGCGGGCGAGCGCGGCCCGTTCGTCGATGCCAATGCCAGGGCCGGTTTCGTCGGCATTTCGTCCAGGCACGGCTATGCCGACATGGTTCGTGCGGTGTTCGAAGGGCTGGCTTTCGCGGCACGCGATTGCTACGCCGCCATGGGGCCGCTGCCCGAGGAAATCCGCCTGACTGGTGGAGCGGCCAGGAGCCCGGCTCTGCGCAAGATCCTGGGTGCTGCGGTCGGCGCCGACATTCGCACCAGCGAGCGCGAGGAGGCCGGTGCTGCGGGCGCTGCGATGATTGCTGCGGTCTGCGTCGGCCAGTACGCATCAATGGACGATTGCGTCAGTGAATGGGTCACGCCTTTGCTCCGTGCGGCCGAACCTAGCGACCGAAAACTTGCCGCTGCCTACGAGGCGATTGTTCCGTCCTACACATTGGCGCATGAGGCGCTGCGGCCGGTCTGGCGTTCGCTGGCCGCATCCAGACAAACTGACGTGAATTGAGAAGAGCATGCCCAACAAAATTGCGATCATCGGCGACCGCTTCATGCTTCCGGAAGTGTTTCGGGAGAAAATCGAAGCGGCCTGCGGCGATAATCTCGACATCCGCACCATTGAGACCGCATGGCCCGACGAGCCGATGGAATTCGGCAATGCGGCGCTCGGCCTCGACAAGGTCAAGGAATATTTCGGTGATCCGGACGAGGTGGTCGATTTTATCGGCGATGCCGAAATCTTCGTCACCCAGCTTGCGCCGCTTTCCGAAACCATGATGCAGCGCTTGCCGGCGCTCAGGCTGGTTGCGGTGTCGCGCGGCGGGCCGATCAACATCGACATGGCTGCCGCCAACGCCCATGGCATCACCGTGGTCAATGTGCCCGGCCGCAACGCCAGCGCGGTGGCCGAGTTCACCATCGGCGCCATCCTCGCCGAGACGCGGCTGATCCGCGTCGGCCACGAAGCCTTGCGCAAGGGCGAGTGGCGCGGCGATCTCTACCGCGCCGACCGCACCGGCCGCGAGCTCAACGAAATGACCGTTGGCGTCATCGGCTATGGCAATATCGGCACCAGGCTGGTTCGGCTGCTGCGCGCATTCGGCTGCCGCATCCTGGTCTCCGATCCCTATGTGCAATTGAGCGTCGAGGACCGCAATGCCGGCGTCGAGCTGGTTGCGCTGGACGATCTCCTGTCGCGCTCCGATGTGGTCACGCTGCATTCCCGGGTCACCGAGGAGACGCGCGGCCTGATCGGCAAGGACGCCATTGCCCGGATGAAGCCCGGCGTGATCTTCGTCAATACCGCGCGCGGACCGCTGGTCGACTACGATGCGCTCTACGAGGGGCTCGTCTCGGGGCAGATCGGCAGTGCCATGCTGGAGACGTTCGCCGTCGAGCCGGTGCCGGCCGACTGGCCGCTGCTGCAGCTGCCGAATGTGACGCTGACGCCGCATATCGCCGGCGCGTCGGTACGCACGGTGACTTATGCTGCCGAGCAGGCGGCCGAGGAAGTGCGCCGCTTCATCGCCGGCCTGCCGCCGGTCAATCCATGCTGACGACAGGGCATAGAGCGAGATGAGCGGTGACAGCGAAATCGTCGATCTCTTCGTCATTGGCGGCGGCGTCAATGGCGCCGGCATTGCGCGCGATGCAGCAGGCCGGGGGCTGTCGGTCATCCTCTGCGAAAAAGACGATCTCGCCGAAGGCACCAGTTCGCGATCGGGAAAGCTCGTCCATGGCGGTTTGCGCTATCTCGAATACTACGAGTTCCGCCTAGTGCGGGAGGCGCTTATCGAGCGCGAGGTGCTGCTGGAATCCGCGCCGCACATCATCTGGCCGATGCGCTTCGTGCTGCCGCACAGCCCGGATGATCGGCCGGCCTGGCTGGTCCGGCTCGGCCTGTTCCTCTACGACCATCTTGGCGGCCGCAAGCGGCTGCCGGCCACTCGCACGCTTGACCTGCGCACCGCACCCGAGGGCGCGCCGATCAAGGACAGCTTCAAACGCGGCTTCGAATATTCCGACTGCTGGGTCGACGACGCCCGCCTGGTCGTCATCAACGCGCTCGACGCCGCGGAGCGTGGGACCAGGATATTCACCCGCACTGCCTGCACCGCCGCCCGCCGCGAAAACGGCCTGTGGTCGGTGGAGATGCGCGACGGTCGAACCGGCGTCAGGACCACGGTTCGGGCACGGGCGCTGGTCAACGCCGCCGGCCCCTGGGTCAATGACATCATCAATCGCGTCGCTGGCCAGAATTCCAGGCGCAACGTGCGCCTGGTCAAGGGCAGCCACATCGTCGTGCCGAAATTCTGGGAAGGCCGGCAAGCCTATCTCGTCCAGAACAGCGACAAGCGCGTGATCTTCATCAATCCCTACCAGAACGATCTGGCGCTGATCGGCACCACCGACATTCCTTATGACGGGCGGCCGGAAGACGTGACCGCCGACGCCAGCGAGGTCGACTACCTGATTAAGGTGGTCAACCGCTACTTCAAGCGCCAGCTTGCGCGCAGCGACGTCGTCTACTCGTTTTCCGGCGTCAGGCCGCTTTATGACGACAATGCCGACAATCCGAGCGCGGTCACCCGCGACTATATTTTCGAGCTCGACGTGGCGGCGGGACAGGCGCCGCTGCTTTCCGTCTTCGGTGGCAAGATCACCACCTTCCGCAAGCTGGCCGAGCACGCGCTCGACCGCATCGCCCCGTTCTTCCCGAAGATGGGCAAGCCGTGGACCTCGAAAGGACATCTGCCAGGCGGCGATATCGCCAATGCCGATTTCGAGCAGTTCCTCGGTGACCTCGGCCACGAATATCCCTGGATGCCGGCCTCGCTGGTCAAGCATTATGGCCGGCTCTACGGCACAAGGACGCGTGATCTGGTCGGCGCGGCCGGTTCGCTCGCTGAACTGGGGCGGCGCTTCGGCAAGGATTTGTTCGAGCGCGAAGCCAATTACCTGTTCGAGCATGAATGGGCCGAGACGGCCGCCGATATTCTCGAACGGCGCACCAAACACGGACTGCATCTGTCCGCCGCAGAAAGAACCGCCTTCGAAGACTGGTGCTCGAGCCGGCTGGCGAAGGCAGGCTGATGGCCTTTACGCTGTCCCTCAACACCAACCCGCTGGTCAATCGTTTCGCCGAACCGGACGATCTGATCGATGCGATCGCCTACGACATCGGCATCCGCGACGTGCAGCTCACGCATGAATTCGTCAATCCCGGTTGGCCGGCGGCGACGATCGCCAAATTCATCCGCCTGTTCCGCTCCGCTCTCAACCGCACCGGCGTGCGTGTGACCTCCGCGATGACCGGCCCCTACGGCCGGCTCAATCATTTCGGCCATCCCGATGCCGACGTGCGGCGCTATTATGTCGACTGGTTCAAGACCTTTGCCGAAATTTCGGCCGAGCTCGGCGCCCGCGGCATGGGCACGCAATTCGCGATCTTCACTCATCGTGACTATGACGATCCCGAGCGTCGCGCGCGGCTTTTCGAGATCGCGCTGGAATGCTGGCGCGCGGTCGCCGAGCACGCCAAAGCGGCCGGCTTGACCTACCTGTTCTGGGAGCCGATGTCGGTCGGCCGCGAGTTCGGCCATACGATCGAAAGCTGCCGGACGCTGCAGAGCGAGATCGATGCGGCCGGCATGGCGATCCCGCTCAAGATGATGGTCGATATCGACCATGGCGACGTGACGTCGAGCAATCCGGACGACATCGACCCCTATGCCTGGGCCGAAGCCTTTCCAAAGGAATCGCCGATCATCCACGTCAAGCAATCCTCAATGAACAAGGGTGGCCATTGGCCGTTCATTGCCGCCTACAACAAGGACGGCCGCATCACGCCGGAAAAGCTGCTGGACACTGTTCGCCGTGGCGGCGGCGTCGACAATGAGATCTGCCTCGAATTGTCGTTCCGCGAACGCGAGCCCGTCGACCACCAGGTCGTCGCCATGATCCGCGAATCGGTCGACTATTGGGCGCCCTTCATCGAGGCCGGCAGGGCCGGTCTTTTGCCGAAAGCATGATGGATGAGCAGGTGCCGACGCGGCTCCTGCTCAGAACCGGAATATGTCAGCCGAATTTCGGATCGAGACTGCCCGACTTGTAGCGCTTGGCCATTTCCGAGACCGGCAGCGGCTTGATCCTCGGTGCGTTGCCGGCAGTGCCGAACTGCTCGAAACGCTCCTTGCACAGCTTCCGCATGGCGGCCATCGCCGGCGTCAGATATTTGCGCGGATCGAATTCGCTCGGGTTCTCGGTCAGCACCTTGCGGATCGCGCCGGTCAGCGCCATGCGGTTGTCGGTATCGATATTGATCTTGCGCACGCCATGCTTGATGCCGCGCTGGATTTCCTCGACCGGCACCCCCCATGTCGGCTTCATCTGGCCGCCATATTTGTTGATGATCTCCTGCAGCTCCTCCGGCACCGAGGACGAGCCGTGCATGACGAGGTGCATGTTCGGCAAGCGGCGGTGGATTTCCTCGATGACGTTCATGGCAAGCACCGCGCCGTCCGGCTTGCGGCTGAACTTGTAGGCGCCGTGGCTGGTGCCCATGGCGACGGCCAGCGCATCGACACGGGTGTCGCGCACGAACTGTTCGGCCTGAACCGGGTCGGTCAGCAGCTGATCGTGGCTGATGACGCCCTCGACGCCATGGCCGTCCTCCTGTTCGCCGCCGCCCATCTCTAGCGATCCGAGAACGCCGATCTCGCCCTCCACCGACACGCCGCCCCAATGCGCCATATCGACGACGCGGCGGGTGATACCGGAATTATAGGCGTAGTCGGCCGGCGTCTTGCCGTCTTCCTTCAGCGATCCGTCCATCATCACCGAGGTGAAGCCGTACTGGATTGCGGTAACGCAGGTCGCTTCGTTGTTGCCATGGTCGAGATGCATGCAGACCGGGATATCGGGATGGATTTCGACCAGCGCGTCGATCAGCTTGGCCAGCACGACATCGTTGGCGTAGGCCCGCGCGCCGCGGCTCGCCTGCAGGATGACCGGCGATTTGGTCTCCTCGGCTGCCTCCATGATGGCGAGGCCCTGTTCCATATTGTTCATGTTGAAGGCAGGCACGCCATAACCGTATTCGGCGGCATGATCGAGCAATTGTCTCAGTGTGATGCGAGCCACTCAGTAATCTCCCGTATCCGGTTTCGAGCCAGTGTTTGCGGGCTGTTCGGCTATTGTCGAGCCCGCTAAAGCTTCTGGCCGGATTTCCGCTGCACCGCAACCGCTGGACGCCCGGCCGACAGCAATTCTTGTTACGGCACGCCGTCAGAAGCGTCATGATATCCCAGGCAGATATAACATTATCACAAAAATACTGGTGGCTATGCGACGTTTCCTGTTATATCTCGGAACCTGGTTCGGATTGCACGAGGAAGCCGCGGAAATGAAGAGCGACGGCCGTCGGCAAGGCATCATGGATTTTCTGATGGACACCGGCACCGCCAGTGTCGACGATCTTGCCTCGCGCTTCGGCGTCTCCAAGATGACCGTCCACCGCGACCTCGACGAGCTCGAGGAGGGCGGCTTCCTGCGCAAGGTACGCGGCGGCGCCTCGATTCAGCCGAGCAGCCTTTTCGAGAGCGATTTCCGCTACCGCCAGAGACTGGCCGGCGACGAGAAAAAGCGCATCGCCGCCGCTGCCGTGACGATGATCGAACCGGGTCAGACGGTGATCATCGACGACGGCTCGACCGCGGGCGGCGTTGCTCGGCATCTCGTCGATCTGCGTCCGCTGACGGTGATCTCGAACAATCTGGCTGTCATCCAGGATTTGGCGGGCGTTGCCGGCATCAACCTGATTGCGCTCGGCGGCCAGTACAGCAAGAAGTTTCACGGCTTCTTCGGCCTGCTCGCCGAGGACACGCTGAAATCATTGCGCGCCGATGTCGCCTTCCTGTCGTCATCGGCTATCCACGGCGCTTCCGCCTTTCACCAGGATCAGGAAGTGGTCCAGACCAAACGGCTGATGATGGCCGCTGCGGCGCGCAAATATCTGCTGGTCGATCACGGCAAGTTCGGCCGCACAGCCTTGCATTTCCTGACCGATCTCAAGGCTTTCGATACCGTCTTCACCGGCCGCGAGCCGCAGCCGCAGATGCGTGCGGCGCTGGATGGTGCCGGCGTGTCGCTGACAGTGGTCGCAGAGTAGGAGGAGCACGCATGGTTTACTGGGTCGGCACCAGCTGGAAAATGAACAAGACGCTCGCCGAGGCGATGGCTTTCACGAGGGCATTGGCCGAGTTCGTCCCCGGTTTCGACGAGCGCATCCAGCCCTTCGTCATCCCACCCTTCACGGCGGTCCGCGAGGTCAAGAAAGCGCTGTCGCCGACGCGCATCAAGGTCGGCGCGCAGAACATGCATTGGGCTGACGCCGGCGCTTGGACCGGCGAGATCTCGCCGGTAATGCTGAAAGACTGCGAACTTGATATGGTAGAGTTGGGCCACAGCGAACGGCGCGAGCATTTCGGCGAGACCGACAAGGCTGTCGGGCTGAAGACCACAGCGGCGGTGAAGCACGGTCTCGTGCCACTGATCTGCGTCGGCGAGACTTTGGCTCAACGCGACAGCGGGCAGGCGGATACGGTGCTGGCCTTGCAGGTGCACGGCGCGCTGCAGTTTCTCGAAGGCGCGGCCAGGGCGGCGACGATCCTGTTTGCCTATGAGCCGGTCTGGGCGATCGGCGACAAGGGCGTGCCGGCAAGCTCGGACTATGCCGGCAGACAGCAGGCGCTGATCAAGAAAATCGCGCGCGACCTGCTGCCAGCCGTGCCGCCGGTGCTTTATGGCGGCAGCGTCAATCCGCAAAATGCCGCCGAACTGATCGGACAGTCTCATATAGACGGCTTGTTCATCGGCCGTTCCGCCTGGCAGGCGGACGGCTATATAGACATCCTCAAACGCGCCTCAGCGGCGATCTGAACCATCGAACAGGAAGGAAACCGAACATGAAAATAGCCATTGGAGCCGACAGCGCCGGCAAACCGCTGCTCGATGTCATCGCCGCTCACCTGGCCACCAAGCCCGGCCTCACGGTCAGCGATCTCAGCCAGACGGGCTACTACGCCGACCTGTCGCAGAAGCTCGCCCAGACCATCCTGGACGGCGAGAACGATCGCGGCATCCTGTTTTGCGGCACCGGCATCGGCGTATCCATTTCCGCCAACAAGGTTCCCGGCATTCGCGCCGCACTCACCCACGACACCTATTCGGCCGAGCGCGCTGCAAAATCCAACAACGCCCAGATCATCACCATGGGCGCGCGCGTCATCGGCCCGGAATTGGCCAAGTCGATCGTCGATGCATGGCTTGCCTCGGAATTCGATGAGAAGGGACCGTCGGCCGGCAATGTCCAGGCCATCGATAGGCTCGACGCGGCGAAGGTCCGTTAAGCCAGACTGTCCCGTATCGCTTTGATGATCGTGACGGCCGACGCGGCGCCGGGATCCATATGCCCGAGCGAGCGCTCGCCGAGCCGCGAGGAGCGGCCCTTGGCGGCGATCATGTTCTTGGTTGCCTCGGCGCCCCGTTCGGCTGCGGCGAGTGCAGTTTCCAAGCTCTCCAACAGGGTCTTGCCGGCTTCCTGCGCGGCGCCCGCTGCCTGTGCTGCCGGCAGCCAGGCGTCGACCATGGTCTTTTCGCCGAGCTCGGCCTTGCCGCGATCCTGGATGCCTTGCGCCATCGCCCGGAGCATGGCGATGATGTCAGCATCCTCCAGAATTGCCCTGCCTTTGACGGCGGCGGCAGCGCGCATGAAGGCGGTCGCATAGAGTGGGCCTGACGACGCGCCGACGGCGTTGAGGAACGACTTTGCCGCGGTATTGAGCAGCGCCGTCGGTCCGGTCGCCGCGAGGTCGAGTTGCGCCAGTGCCTCGCGTACCGCGCCGAAGCCGAGCGCCATGGCGATGCCGTGGTCGGCGTCGCCGATGACGCCGTCGAGTTGGCAGAGCCTGTCCTTGTCGGCGTCGATCGCCGCCGCGATCTCATCGAACATTCTTTTCAAGCCGGCTGAGTCGATCGAGGTCATGATGCTTTCTCAGCCGGCGCGGAACATGGCGCAGTCGCAGGGATGGTCGAGCATCTCCTGCAATTCGCCGTCGAGATGCATCAGCGTCACTGAGGCGCCGGCCATTTCGAGCGAGGTGCAATAATTGCCGACCCAGGTCGCGTGGACGGAAACGCCGATGTCGTCGAGCCTCTGCTTGACCCGCCGGTTCATGATGTAGAGCTCCATCAGCGGCGTCGAACCGAGCGAATTGACCAGCACGGCGACCTTGTCGCCGCGCGTCGGCGCCATCTCGTCTAGGATCTTGTCCAGCATCTCGTCGGTGATCTCGTCGGCCGTCTTTAGTTTTCCACGCGCGGTGCCCGGCTCGCCATGGATGCCCATGCCGATCTCCATCTCGTCCGGTCCGATCTCGAAATTCGGCCGGCGGGTCTGCGGCAGCGAACAGGGCGAAAGCGCCACGCCCATAGTGAACGTCTGATCGTTGGCCTTCCTGGCGATACGCTCGCATTCATCGAATGACAGCATCCGGTCGCATGCGGCACCGACAGCCTTGAAGATGAAGAAATTGCCGGCGACGCCGCGCCGCTTCTGTCTCTGGTCGCGCGGCGCCGAGGCGACATCGTCGGTGGTCAGAACGGTGCGCACTTCGATGTTGTCCATTGCCGCTATTTCGGCGGCCATGTCGAAATTCATCACGTCGCCGGCATAGTTGCCGTACATGAATAGCACGCCAGCACCGCCGCTGGCCGCCTTGGCGCATTCAAGAATCGGGTCCGGCGGCGGCGAGGCAAAAACGTTGCCGATCGCGGCCGCGTCGGCAAGCCCCTTGCCGACGAAGCCGAGGAAGGTCGGCTCGTGGCCCGAGCCACCACCGATGACGAGGCCGACCTTGCCGGGGCGTGGCCCGTCGCGGGCGACGATGGAGCGGGGGCTGCCGTCCGCACGTCTGAGATGGCGCGGATGCGCGGCCAGAATGCCCTCCAGCATCTCGTCGACGGAGCGGTTGCCGTCATTGATGATCTTCTTGGTCTGCACCGGCATCCTCCCTGGTTTTCGTGAGATACTACAGCGCCTTACCGGGATTTCCACCCGGCGGCGGAGATTTCACGCCGCGATGCGTTCGCGTGTCGCCAGCAGTTGCACGCAGGCGCTGGCCGCCTCTTTGCCCTTGACCCTGAAATGCTCGAAGAAGAAGCGGTGATGGTCAGCGCTGTCATGGTAGTTGTGCGGCGTCAGCACCGCCGACAGCACCGGCACGCCAGTCGACAATTGCACGTTCATCATGCCGTCGATGACCGCGCTCGCCACGAACTCATGCCGGTAGATGCCGCCATTGACGACGAACGCGGCGCCGAGGATAGCGGCATAGCGGCCGGTCTCGGCAAGCGTTTTTGCATGCAGGGGAATCTCAAAGGCGCCCGGCACATCGAAGACATCGACGGCAAAGCGTTTCTCCCCGACAACCGCCAGTTCCGCCTCGAATGCTTCAACGCATTGGTCGACGATATCGGCGTGCCAGCGCGCCCGAATGACGGCAACGCGGATCGTTTCATAGTCGTTCTGGGAATGCTGATTCATGGGTCCATCCTTCCGTTTCGAACCAGAATCAGGACGCACGATACGGAGTCCGAACCGCGAAGGCGGACCGTCTTCCATTCGTTCTCTTTCATCCGGACTGTAACCGTCGGCTCCGGAATCACACCGAATCTGCTGACCTTTCCGGTAGTCCGGAAAGCGCTCGCGGGCTTGGCCGAGACCCTTACCGCCGGTGGGGACTTTCACCCCGCCCTGAGAACATTGACGGCGTTTGTATGGAAGGGCCGGATAACGCTGTCAACCACCGACGTCGTCGCGGATGGCGCAGAAATGGCCATCCGTTCCGACTTGGTCACCCTTGAGGGCGAGGGAGGCGCTGATACGTCGCAGCGTCAAATGGCGATCACGGGCAAGGCAGGCAGCACCTTGTCCAAGGTGATGGGAAATTCACGCACACGCACTCCGGTCGCGTTGTAAATGGCGTTGGCGACGGCAGCCCCCGCACCGCAGACGCCGAGCTCGCCGAGACCCTTCGCGCCAAGTGGATTGGCCTTGTCGTCATCTTCCTCGAGGAAGACGACTTCCATCTCGGGGACGTCGCCATTGACCGGGACGTGATATTCGGCAAGATCGTGATTGACGAAGTGGCCATAGCGCGGATCGAGCACCGTCTGCTCCATCAGCGCCGCACCGATCCCCCAGGTCATGCCGCCGATGATTTGCGAGCGTGCAGTCTTGGGGTTGAGGATACGGCCCGCGCCGACCACAGTCAGCATCCGGCGCATGCGGATTTCACCGGTGTCGCAATCGACAGCGACCTTGGCGAAATGCGCTCCGTACGAATGCTGCGAATAAGTCTTGTACGACTCGGTGGTGGCGCCTGCGGCTACGGAGCCTTCGGCCTCGAACCCGTCGGGAGCGATCCTCCCGATGAGATCGGCCAGGCTCGCCGATCGCTGGCCGATCCTGACCTCGCTGTCGGCAAAGTTTGCCTCGGTGGCGTTCGCGCCGCGCAACGGTGACGCTTCGCTCGACTGCGCCGCGTCCAGGATCCGTCCTTTGAGGGCGTTGCACGCATTATACAGGGCCGAACCCGCGCTCGCCGCGCCCCAGGACCCGCCGGAGCCGGCGGTACGCGGGAAGCGGCTGTCGCCGAGCTCCACCTTGACGGACGAGATCGGCACGCCGAGGCTCTCGGCAGCAATCTGGGTCAGGATCGTATAGGTGCCGGTCCCAATGTCGGTCATGTCGAGCCGCGCCGTCACCCGACCGTCCCGGTCGATCGCAACCCGCGCCGTCGCCGCGCCGATGTAGTTCGGACGGATCGCCGCCGCCATGCCGTAGCCGATGAGCTTCCGGCCCTCCCGGGTGCGGCCCGGTGTCGGGTTTCTCCGCTCCCAACCGAAACGGCGGGCGCCTTCCTCCATGCAGGCGACGAGATTGCGGGTGGAGAACGGCACTTCGCGCTCGGGATCCTGAGCCGGTTCGTTGCGGATCCTGAGTTCGATCGGGTCCAGGCCGACCCGCTCGGCGAGCTCATCCACTGCGCATTCGAAAGCCAGCATGCCGGGCGCTTCGCCGGGCGAGCGCATCCATTCGCCGCGGTTGATGTCCAGCGGAACCAGGCGATGGCGGGTGAGACGGTTCGGCGCCGCATAGAGCGAGCGCGCAAAAACTGCCGTTTGTTCGCAGTACTCCTCGAAGCTGGACGTCGCGGACCAGACATCGTGCGCGATCCCGGTGAGCCGCCCATCGGTATCCGCGCCGAGACGTACCTGTTGGATCATCTCTGCACGGTGACCGGCATTGGCGAACATCTGTTGCCGCGTCAGCGCGATCTTCACGGGGCGCTGCAGGACCTGCGCTGCAAGTGCGGCCAGGATCGTATCGGCATGGGCAATCAGCTTGGAGCCGAAGCCCCCGCCGGTGAAAGGGCTCACGATGCGCACCCGCTCGAGCGGGATGCGAAGCGTGCTGGCGACGCCGGCCCGGAAGTTCGCGAGGGTCTGCGCCGATGTACGGATCGTCAGCTCGTTGCCTGACCAGGCGGCGAGCGTCGCATGCGGCTCCATCGGATTGTGATGTTCGAAGGGGGTCCCGTAAGTGGCATCGATCTTGATCGGCGCCGTCGCAAAGGCGCGCTCGAAGTCGCCGACCACGCTGTCGGTCTCGAAGCCGGCATTGGTCCGCTTTGGCGCGTAGGAGTCGGCGATATGTCCCGGTAGATCGTAGAGGCCCGGCTCCTCGTCGTAGCGCACTCTGATGAGGCCCGCAGCAGCGCGTGCCGCCTCGAATGTCTCCGCAACGACCAGCGCGACCGGCTCGTCGTAATACCGCACCCGATCGCTGTTGAGCGCAGGCCGGGCGCGGGTGAAGACCTCCGGCACCGTCGGCGTGACCGCCGGGCCGAAATCCGGCTGGGCCGGCGCATTGCGGTGCGTCATGACGAGCAGCACTGCCGGCGCCCGTTCGGCTTCGGTCGTGTCGATCTCGGCGATGCGGCCCTTGGCGACGGCGGCGCCGAGAATGTAGCCATAGGCTGTACCATCCAGCTCATTCTCGTAAGCGTATGTGGCGCCGCCCGTCACTTTGAGCGGACCGTCGATGCGGTCGATCGGCCTCCCGATGATGCCAGCACCGGGACGCGGTTTCACTCTTGAATGGGTGGCGGAGCCGGGCAGTCCGGGTATGGTCTCGTTCATAAGTCACCTAAAGATTTTCATTTGGAGTTCGGAAGCATCGAGGCCGCGACGACGCCTCTTTCCTCGCACCTTCATGTTCGTCGCGCAGCGGCCGGAGCTCACGCGGCGATCTCGCCGAAATACTCGCGAAACTCGACCAGCTTCCCTGTCGGGCCGGCGCGCATGAAGATCGCATGCAGGCCAGTGTAGGGCGCGCCGCTGATTGTCCCGCTCCCGCGATCGCAGACGATGACCCAGTCGGCGGCGAAGAGCTTGAGATCGACGGTCGATTTCGTGATCCTGTTTCCTTGCGCTTGATGCGCGGCGGTCCAGGCTGCGAGTGCCGGCTTGCCTTCTGGCGGTCCGTATCGGCCTCGTTGCTCGCCGACAGGGAATTGGAAGGTCATCGTCTCATCGCAACAATCAAGGAATGCCGTCCAGTCGCCGGAGGCCCAGCCGGCAAAGAAGGCGTCGACGGCGGCCTCGAGCACGTGACGAGCTCCCGGGTCGGATGTGGCGCCCCAAGCTGCGGCGGCAGAAACAAAAAGGCCGCCACCCGCGGCGGCAACGGCGCGTCGCGTGAGTTTCATATCGATCTCCTGCTCGGCGCCTGCATCCGGGAACCGCTGTTCGCGGTCGTCGTCTCTGTCATCGCATCACCTCACGCACGTTTGACGGCAGCAGCGAGCGTGTGCCGCATCGTCCGTTTCGCCAGCGGGATCTTGAAATCATTGCCGCCATGCCCGACGGCTCCGGCGAGCGCGGCTTCGGCCGCGTCGGTAAAGGCACCGTCGGACGCTGGCGCTCCGATGAGCTCGCGCTCCGCCTCCGTCGCGCGCCAGGGCTTCGCGGCCACGCCGCCAATGGCGATCCGAGCGCTTCGGATACGGTCGCCGCTTTTTTCGACGATTGCTGCCACCGACACCAGTGCGAAGGCGTAGGAAGCACGGTCGCGCACCTTGCGGTAAAGCTGCCGGCCTGGTGGTGGCGGCGGCAGGGTAACGGCGACGACCATTTCGCCGTGGCCGAGCACCGTCTCCACGTCGGGCATCGTCTCGGGCAATCGATGGAAATCGCCGATCGGGATCGTGCGGCTCTCCCCGCCGGCCGATATAGTCTCGATCATTGCGTCGAGCCTGGACATGGCGACCGCCATGTCCGAAGGATGGACCGCGATGCAGGCTTCGCTCGCGCCCAGTACAGCGTGCATGCGGTTGAAGCCTTGAAGCGCCGCGCAGCCCGAACCCGGCTGGCGCTTGTTGCAGGGCATGTTGCGGTCGTAGAAGTAGGGGCAGCGCGTGCGTTGCAGGAGATTGCCGCTGGTCGAAGCCTTGTTGCGTATCTGGCCGGACGCTCCCGCCAGCAGCGCTTGTGTGAGCATCGGATAGCGGGACCTCACCCGCGGGTCGGCGGCAAGATCGCTGTTGCGGACCTGGGCGCCGACCCGAAGCCCGCCTTCTGCCGTCTCCTCGATCCGATCAAGCGGCAGCCGGCTGATGTCGACGAGATGCGCTGGGCGCTCGATATCGAGCTTCATCAGGTCGAGCAGGTTGGTGCCGCCGCTGATGAACTTGGCGTCCGGCCGGGCCGCGACCGCGGCGGCCGCCTGCTGGGCACTCGTTGCACGTTCATAAGTGAAGGACTGCATTGCTCATGCCTCCTCTGCCGCGTCGCGGATTGCAGCGACGATGTTCGGATAAGCGGCACAACGGCAGATGTTGCCGCTCATCCGCTCGCGGATCTCGGCATCGCTGAGAGCGACGGAAGCCGCTGCCACGTCGGCGCTCGCATGGCTCGGCCAGCCGGCCTTGGCTTCGCCCAGCATACCGACCGCCGAGCAGATCTGGCCTGGCGTACAGTAGCCGCACTGGAAACCGTCGCGGGCGATGAAGGCGGCCTGCACCGGATCCAGCCGGTCACCCTCGGCAAGGCCCTCGACCGTGGTGATCTCGTCGCCATCATGCATTGCGGCAAGCGTCAGGCAGGAATTGATCCGGCGTCCATCGACAAGCACCGTGCATGCGCCGCACTGGCCGTGATCGCAGCCCTTCTTCGAGCCGGTGAGGCCGAGATGGTTGCGCAGGGCATCGAGCAGCGTCGTCCGCGGGTCGAGTTCGACGGCAAGGTCCTTCGCGTTGATCCGCAACGATATCGGCATCGTCGGTACCGGCGTGGCCGATGCCGTCGCCGTGACGGTGTCGGCCGGCTCGGCGCCGACCGGTATCCCGGTAGCCAGGAGCACCCCGGTCGCCACCCCGCCCTCCAACACGGTTCGACGCGTTGGCCCCCTCCTGTTGTCTGTTTTGGCCATGCAAGATCTCCCAGTCGCAATGAAGGACGCAGACGGCAATTTGACCCCGACAGCGGACCCTCGGGTTCGGTCATCGACACTGGAGGTGGGGGCGCACGCAGCGGCTTTCTTTCAAGAAACCGGCGGCACTATCAGGATTCTGGAGAAGAATTCACCCGATAGGCACGAGGCGTCATGCCCCTGAGACGCCGGAACGTCGTGGTGAAGTGGCTCTGGCTTGAAAAGCCGAGCCGAAAGGCAATGGTACTGATCGACAAACCCGTTTCGCGCAACAGTGCCTCCGCTCGCCGCACCCGTTCCTCGATTACATAGGCATAGGGGGCAAGACCGGTCGTCGCCTTGAAGCGCCGCGCAAAACTGTCGACGGCCAAGTCGGCGACAGCTGCAAGCTCGCTTAGCGAAATGTCGGAATTCATACGTGCATCGATATAATCCCGAACTCGACCAAGTGCTCGGCGGCTGAGACAGCCGTGACGTACGAGCGGCTGTTGCTCCCGGCTCAGGTTGGCCACGCGGAGGCTGACGAGGGCCACCAGATGCTCGACATAGGCAGTGTCCGGCTTGTGACCGAGGGCCATCTCGTCGCGAAGCGAACTCAGCAGCGTGGCGACGACCGCGTCCTTCTTGTTTACCAGTATCGGCAGGTTCCTCAGGCGTTCGCATCCGGGAAGCCCGATATCGGGATCGATCCACAGGGCTGAATATGAGAGGTTTACATCGCGATAGAGGCCCTGTCGCTCCGCGCCTGCCGGGACGAAGGTGAGGGCTCCGGGACGATCCATTCCGTCGTAGAGGGATCTTGCCTCGTGCCGGATAGACGTATGGGACGTGCCGCCTTCTTCGGTCAGCACGATCAGATGATGAGGGGCTGTCCAGCGGAGCTCCGCCTCCCGGCACGCCCACCGCCGGTTGTCGAAAACGATCGAGGAGCTGACCCATGACGCGGTTTGCAGGGGCTCCGACTTTTCCTCCTGGCTCCGAACCCGTCCGTCACCAAGCAGCGGTCTGAATGACATCGCGGCATCCCGCTGGTTCACTCGCCGAGCCGTGGTCAGCCCCGGCTTGAGCGTTGCGCCGCCCCGCCGCTACGCATACGACCGTCCATCTGGGACAGGCAACGGACGTTTTTAACCGCGCCGTGTTCAAGAAATCGTGAGATCAGGCAAAATCCAGGGCTCCTCCTGGCACTCCAAAGCGGATCATCCGCGCTCGGGAAACATCGCCTTCAGGCCTTCGCGCGAGGCCGTGGCGACGCCGCGTTCGGTGATCAAGCCGGTGACCAGCCGCGCCGGCGTCACGTCGAAGGCAGGGTTGGCCGCCGGCGTGGCTTCCGGCGACACGCGGACCTGGGCAATCTCGCCGGAAGCGGTCTTGCCCCAGACCAGCGAGACCTCGTCGGGCGAACGCTGCTCGATCGGGATTTCGGCCAACCCGTCCCCCACTGTCCAGTCGATCGTCGGCGACGGCAGCGCGACATAGAACGGCACGTCGTTGTCGGCGGCGGCCAGTGCCTTGAGATAGGTACCGATCTTGTTGCAGACATCGCCGTCGGCGGTGGTCCTGTCGGTGCCGACGACGACCATGTCGACCTGGCCGCGCTGCATCAGATGGCCGCCGGCATTGTCGACGATCAGCGTGTGCGGCACGCCGTGGCCGGCCATCTCCCAGGCGGTCAATTGGGCGCCCTGGTTGCGCGGTCGCGTTTCGTCGACATAGACGTGGACTGGAATGCCGGCTTCCGTCGCCAGATAGATCGGCGCGGTGGCGGTGCCGTAGTCGACGGTGGCCAGCCAGCCGGCATTGCAGTGGGTCAGGATGTTGACCGGTTCGCCCGGCTGCTTGCGCGCCGCGATCACCTTGATGATTTCGAGCCCATGGGCGCCGATGGCGCGGTTGAGGCCGACATCCTCGTCGGCGATCTTGCCGGCACGCCGATAGGCGGCTGCGGCACGTTCTGCCAGGGGAAGCGCCAGCAGGAAGCGCTGCATTTCATTCAGCGCCCAGCGCAAATTGATCGCCGTCGGGCGCGTTTCGTGCAGGGTTGCCCAGACGGCGTCGAGCGCCGCGTCCGACGGATCGTCGGCCATCTGCATGGCGACGCCATAGGCGGCGGTGACGCCGATCAGCGGCGCCCCGCGCACCCACATGTCGCGGATTGCCGTGGCGATGCCGGCGACGGTATCGATCTTTTCGATGCGGAAATCATGCGGCAGCCAGCGCTGGTCGATGATTTCCACCGAACGCCCGTCGTCACTCGGCCAGATGGTGCGGTAGTGGCGGTCGCCGACGTTCAAATCCTGCTCTCCCGTTCGATCAGCGCGGCCAACTGGTTGACCTCGTCGATGCTGTGGATCTGGCGCCGGTTGACGGCGAGGTGACGGCCGAATTTCAGCGCCTTTGCCTCACATCTGGCGCGCAGATCCTGATCGGCAATGGTCTCGAAATCGGCATTGTGGGCAAGTCCGAGAATTCGCCGGTGAACCTCGACGCCGGCAAAGCCGAGCAGATCGGTCCAGATCGAATGCAGCATGTGGTCGAGCGCCTGCTCGGCGCCAAGACTGTCGCCCTGATCCTCGAACAGGCTCTTCTGGTAGAGCATGCCGTCACGCTCGGTTCGCCACAGATGCGAGAACTCGGCGCGGAATGCCGACCATGTCTCGACCGTGACGTCGAGCAGATATGCGCGCATGGCGTCGCGCTTGCCATTCTGCTCATGGCCGCGCTGCGAGAAGAACGCCATCCAGAAATTGGCGAGCAGCATGCCGACATCGAAGGCGATCGGCCCGTAGAAGGCGAATTCGGGGTCGATCATCCGCGTTTCGGTGTCGGTGACCATGATCGAGCCGGAATGCAGGTCGCCATGCAGCAGCGTCTCGGCATTGGCGGCGAAGAGGTGCTTCATCCGCTGCGCCTCGACCTTGAGGTCGCGGTCGGCGCGCAGTTCGGCGACAATGCCATCGAGCTGCGGGCTGGTGTGCCGGTTCATCTTGGCATCGAAATACGGGTCCGAGAAAACCAGGTTCTCGGTGATGTCGCAGAGTTCGACATTGTCGGCGAACAGCGCCAGATCGGCCTTGCGGTCCTTGGTCGCCATATGCAGGTCGGAGCCGCGAAACAGCGTGCGGGCCATGAACAGGCCGATGTCTTTCGCGATGTTGGGCAGTTGCCGGCCCTCGATCAGCGCCCGCCGCAGGATAATGTGCGGCGACAGATATTCCATGATGATCAGCGCCTGGCCTTCGTCGAAGTGATAGATATCAGGCACGGAACCCGGCGCCCGCGCCTGTTGCCGCGTCAGCGCATGATATTCGAAAAAGGAGCGTTTCAACGGCAGCGGCCAGCTGTCGCCGACCAGCCGGACGTAGGGCAGGGCCTGCTTGACCACGGCCGCACCCTCAGCACCCTCGACAATGAACACCAGGTTCAGATTGCCGTCGCCGACTTCACGAACCTTCCAGTGGCTCGTATCCTTGCCGATCTGCGAACAAAGGGCCTCGTTGGCACCGAGACGGCCCGCCAGTGTCTCGACCGACAGTGCTTCGAACGGCGATTTTCCAGTCATCCTCACCTCCCGCTTATGTGCTCCGATGATAGCGGAGTCATGGCGGTCGGGCCAAGCTAGGAAGCCTGCTGGCAATTGTCAATCGTGTTGACAATTGCCGATATATAGCCCATAGCGTCACGGTCAGGGAGGAACGAATGGGCAATGATGCCGTGTTCCGCGTCGACGGCCTGAGGAAATCCTTTGGCCATATCGAGGTGCTTGGCGGCGTCTCGCTCGAATTGCATGCCGGCGAAGTGACCGTGCTGATGGGTGCCAACGGCGCCGGCAAATCCACCCTCGTCAAGATCATCAGCGGCGTCTACGACCATGGCGGCGGCTCGATGTCGCTTGCCGGTCAGGACTTTGTGCCGAGAACGCCGGCCGAGGCGATCCGCGCCGGCGTCGTCACCGTCCACCAGAACATCAATGACGGCGTCGTCGCCGACCTCGACGTCGCAACCAACCTCACCCTCGACAGGCTGAGCGGCAGCGGCGTGCCGACGCTATTCAAGCCGGGCCGGGTGCGCCGTGAGGCCAAGGCGGTTGCCAACCGCATGGGGCTGGCCATCGACCTCAAGGCCCGCATCAGCCATCTCTCGCTGGCCGATCGTCAGATGGTGGCGATCGCCCGCGCCATGGCGCACCGGCCGAAAGTGCTGATCCTCGACGAGCCGACCTCCTCGCTGTCCAGTGCCGAAGCCGACCGGCTGTTCGCATTGCTCGACCGGCTTCGCCAGCAAGGCGTAGCCATTCTCTACATTTCGCACCGTATGTCTGACATCAGACGGCTTGCCGACCGCATCATTTCGATGCGCGATGGGGTCATCTCAGGCATCTTCGACAGGAAGCCGCTGGATTTTGAAGGTGCGGTCAACGCCATGCTCGGCCGCAAGATCCAACTCGAGCGGATCGTCGCCAGGAATTCGGCCAAAGCAATTTTTACTGCCGACGGTTTGCGGATTGCCGAAGGCGCCAGGCCGATTTCGCTGACGCTCGGCGACGGCGAGGTCGTCGCCATCACCGGCCTCGTCGGCGTCGGCAAGACCGCGCTGGCCGAGACGCTGTTCGGTTTGCGCCAGCCGCTGTCCGGGACCATGGTGCTGAACGGGAAACCCTATGCTCCGGCGTCGACCGGCGAAGCGATTGCCGCCGGCGTGTTTCTCGTCGCCAAGGACCGGGGCGAGAACGGCATCGTCGGCGGCTTCAACATCCAGGAAAATATCAGCCTGCCGTTCCACAGGCGCATGTCGCGTCTCGGCGTCCTCAAGCGCCGCATCGAACGCGCCATTGCCCGCCGGCAGATCCAGGAACTCGGCATCGTCTGCCGCTCGGAGAAGGACGAGATGTCGTCGCTTTCGGGCGGCAATCAGCAGAAGGTGATGGTCGCCCGCTGGATGTCGCAGACCGCAAGGCTTTTCATCCTCGACGAGCCGTTTCAGGGCGTCGACATTTCGGCTAGGCGCGATATCGCTGCCAAGCTGCGGGCCAGCGCCAGCGGCCGCGCGACGCTGCTGTTCGTCACCGAACTGGACGAAGCCCTGGAGACGGCCGATCGCATTCTGGTGATGTCGGAGCAGACGATCGTCGGCGAGCACCGCAACACCGATGTCGATCTCGAGCGGCTGCTGGCCGAAGTGGCGGGCGGGCCGTTGCACAGCGCAGCCTGACGGCAGGAAGACGATGAGAATTGGAATGGAGAGGGCATGAGTTCAGGTTGGGTAAAGACAGTGCCAGCGTGCGGGAGCGCTGAATGATCCTGCGCGACCGTGCCATCCGGTATGGCTTCATCGTCCTGTTGTTCGGTCTGATCGCCTATTTCGCCATTGCCGCCGATGGCTTCGTGTCGCCGCAAAGCGCCGTCTTCATCTTCCAGTCGGTCGCCATCACCGGCGTTCTGGCGCTCGGCGTCACCGCCACGCTGGTCGTCGGCGGCTTCGACTTGTCGATCGGCTCGGTCGCCACCAGCGCCATGATGGCGGCTGCCTACGTCATGGTGGTGCTGGAGCAGAATGCCGTCGTGGCGGTCGTCGCCTGTCTTGTGATCGGCGCCGTTGTCGGCCTCATCAATGGCTGGCTGATCGTCTATATGCGGGTGCCGGACCTTTTGGCGACGCTCGGCATGATGTTCCTGCTCGTCGGCCTGCAGCGCATCCCTACCGAGGGCCGTTCGATCGCCACCGGCATGACCATGCCCGACGGCTCGGTCGCCAACGGCAGCTTCGGCGCCGCGTTCCTGGCGCTTGGCCGCCATCGCTTCGATTTCTTCATCCCGAACCTCATTCCGGTGTCGGTCGTCGTCCTGCTCGTGCTGGCGGTGCTGATCTGGTTCTTTCTCGAATACACCCGTTTCGGCCGCATGATGTACGCCGTCGGCAGCAACGAGCGCGCTGCCGAACTCGCCGGCGCGCCTGTCAAGGCATACAAAATCTGGGCCTACGTTATTTCTGGGGTTTTTGCCTCGATCGGCGGCATTTTGCTTGCCGCCCGGCTTGGACGCGGCGACATCGCCTCGGGTAATAATCTGTTGCTCGACGCGGTGGCTGCGGCACTCATCGGTTACGCGGTTCTCGGCGCCGCCAAACCGAACGCCTTCGGCACGGCCGTCGGCGCGGTGTTTGTCGGCGTGCTGCTGCAGGGCCTGACGATGATGAACGCGCCTTACTACACGCAGGATTTCGTCAAGGGCGTGGTTCTCGTGGTCGCCCTTGTCTTCACCTTCGCCCTGTCCGGCAGGGGCAGGAGATAGGGTTCGACCGGGTCACATTTT
This sequence comes from Mesorhizobium sp. M0815, assembly GCF_040319995.1. NCBI lineage: Bacteria > Pseudomonadati > Pseudomonadota > Alphaproteobacteria > Hyphomicrobiales > Phyllobacteriaceae > Mesorhizobium > Mesorhizobium sp. M0815. The sequence continues at coordinate 174,013 of NZ_JAMYOU010000010.1, forward strand.
GGGTTCAACAAGTGGAGGAAACGACGTGAACATCACAAGAAGACTTTTGGGGAAAGCAGCGCTCGGGCTTGCCGGCGCAACATTGCTGATGCAGTTGCCGGCAATTGCGCAGGACAGGCCGGCGCCGTTCGACAAGCCGGGTGCCGTCAAGATCGCGCTGGTCCGCTATCTCTCGACCGGCGACTTCTTCCAGGCCTATCTCTCCGGCGTTGAGGCGCAGGCCAAGGCGCTCGGCGTCGACCTGCGCGTGCTCGACAGCCGTCAGGACGCGGCGCTTCAGGCGGACATGGTCGACCAGGCCATCGCGCTCGGCGTCCAGGGCATCATCATCCAGCACGGATTGACGGAATCGATGAAGGACGCCGCCCAGCGTGCCGTCGATGCCGGCATCAAGGTCGTCGCCTTCGACGTCAATGTCGAAAACCCCAAGATCCCGCAGATCGAACAGTCCGACCGCGACCTCGCGCGCCTGGCGCTCGAACAGGCGGTCAAAGACAATGGCGAGAGCTGGAAGGCCGGCTATGTCTATGTCGCCGGCATCGCCCCGCTCGATCGCCGCAACGAGACCTGGGTCGAATTCAAGAAGAAATATTCGGGCATCAACGAAGCCGCCATGTTCGGCACGCTCGACAATCCGATCGCCAATTCGGTTGCCAACCAGGCTCGCTCGGTGTTGTCGGCTCATCCCGACATCAAGGTGATGTTCGCGCCCTATGACGAATTCGCCAAGGGTGTAAAGATCGCCGTCGACGAGGCCGGGCTGAACAAGGACATCAAAATCTATTCGGCCGACATATCGACCTCCGACATCGCCGCGATGCGCGAGCCCGACAGCGCCTGGGCGGCAACCGCCGCCACCAACCCGGCCGTCGTCGGTCAGGTCTCGGTGCGTGCGCTGGCGCAGCTCTTGGCCGGCGAAGACCCCGGCCATAACGTCATTGTGCCACCGACGCTGATCACCCAGAAGGACCTGCTCGACAAGGAGATCAAGAACATGGAGGACCTCTCGGCCAAGCTGCCGCAATTCGCCCATGCCGATGTCGCCATGCCGGCCTGGATGCCGAACCCGAACGCGAAGTAACTTTCGACACGAGCAAAACAATAGCCGCCTGCAGCAGCTTGCTGCAGGTGGTTTTTTTGTCGAAGATGTCTGGCGCCGGGCTGCCGAATTTCAATTGTCGCAGTCTCCGGTTTTGCATGCCGATTGAAATCAGGATTCAGCGGGTACATGGAGGTGCGGGCGGTAGTAGAGGAAAGTCTTGCCGGCGCCGTCGCTGGAACATTTTTTCGACGCTCGCAGGCCACCACGGGCGTTGTGGTGTTGGGTGGATCGAGTGGTCGTGTTGATGTCGGGCGCGCGCGGCTTTTTACAGATGCCGGTACGTCGGCCTTGGCGTTGCAGTGGTTTGGCGGCGAGGGCCAGATTCCGGGAATATGTGAAATTCCCCTGGAAACGTTCTTTGCAGCAACAGACTATCTCATTGAAACAGGGTGCCGTCGCATCGTTTATGTCGGCACATCCAAAGGTGCCGAGGCCTCATTGCTTGCCGCGGTCCATGACCAGCGAATCAACGCGGTGGTCGCGATCAGCCCGTCATCGGTAGTTTGGGGGAATATCGGTGCGGGCCGGGATGGTGCCAGTTGGCCTGAACGATCCTCATGGTCGCTCAACGGTATCGCGTTGCCGTTTGTGCCGGCAGATCCAGATTGGACACGAGAGTATGTGGATGGCCTGGTATCTTACAGAGGGCTTTTCGAATGCTGTTTGAAAACCTTCAAGAGCGAATCGAATGCGGCGACCATCCCCGTTGAGACCATATCGGCCGAGCTTCTGCTTGTCGCCGGTGGCAACGATGCGCTGTGGCCTTCCCTATCGTTCGCCCGAGATATTATTAGGCGGCGCGGCGAAGCAGGTAAGGTCACTCATCTCATTTCGTCGCCGGATGCGGGACACCGCATTCTGTTGCCAGGCGAGAGCACACCACGCTCGACATTGCACGCACATGGAGGCAATGACGAGGCCGATTCAAAGCTGGGCAGAAAGGCTTGGGAAGGCATCCGAGGCCTGCTGTAGTAGCAGTTCGAGAATGCCTTCCATGGCCGTGTCGCAAAATTCCGAGTTGCGTGCCTGTCTCGGCCGGTTCCGCCTACCGCAGCGCCGCCGCGATGTTGCCGCCGTCGACCGTCGTCACATCGGCTGTGGTCCGATCGGCCAGCGCTTGATGCAGAAAGGCCTGGGCGACGTCTTCGGCCGTCACTTCCTGCCCGAGCAGGTTGCCGGACATGTACTCCTTCTCCGATACGCCGCGCGCGCCCGAGCGGCTGGCGATCATGGCGTCGGTCAACAGCCCCGAACGGATGCGGTCGGCGTTGACGGCATTGGAGCGGATGCCTTGCGCGCCGTAGTCGAGCGCATATTGCCTGGACATGAACAGCGTTGCCGCCTTCGGGATGCCGTAAGCGCCGAACTTCGGTCCCGGATTGATCGCCTGCTTGGAGGTATTGAACAACAGCACGCCGCCGGTGCCCTGTTCGAGCATGATGCGCACGGCATTCTGCGCCGCCGACTGGTGGGCGAAGAAATTGAGTTCGAAACTTTTGCGCAAAGTGGCGTCGTCGAGCTCGCCGATCCGGCCCTCCCAGGCTGCGCCCGCATTGGAGACGAGAATGTCGAGGCCGCCGAAGACGGCGACGGCTTTGTCGAACGCAGCGCGCATCTGCTCCGGATCGGTGATGTCGGCGCCAATGCCGATCGAACCGTTACCGGCTTTTTTGGCGGCCTCGGCAGCTCTTGACCCGTCGACATCGACGACCACCGCATGGGCACCGTTGTCGGCGAATAGCTTTGCCGTGGCAGCACCGATCGCGCCGGCGCCGCCGGTGACCAGTACCACCTGGCCGGTCAGCGGCTTCGGCTTGTTGGCGGCGAGTTTGGCCTGTTCCAGCGACCAGTATTCGAGCGGGAACAGATCGGCTTTGGAGAGCGGGCGGAAATCGCCGACGGCTTCGGCGCCGCGTACCGCCTCGATCCACATTTCGCCGACGTCGGAGGCGATCTTCGCGTCCTTGAGCGTGCGGCCGTGGCCGAACATGCCGAGGCCGGGCACCAGCGTCAGCCGTGGCATCGTGTCGAGCATGGTGCGCTTCACGTCGTCGAGCGCATCGTTGGTTTCGAAATAGGCGCGATAGTCCTTGGCGAATTTTTCGACATGCTGGCGGATGACGGATTTGTAGTCGCCGACATTGTCCGCGTCGGGCGCCGGCAGTGCCATCGGTCCGGTCTTGATGCGGATCGACAGGTCGGGCGTCGACACGCCGCGTCCGGCATAGTCGGCAATTCTAGCCGAATTGATGAAATCGACGATCGCATCCGAGGTGCGGAAATCGCTGACCATGCGGTCGAAGCGGCCTTCGCCGCGTGCCACCGCCACCGCGCCGCGCAGCATCGGCGCAATGTCCGCGGGCTTGGCCAATCTGGCCGGCAAGGCCGCTTTTTCGGTGCGCGGCTTGCCGTGGCTGGCGATGAAATCCTCGGCGACGTTCACATAATGGATCATCCGGTCATAGGCCTGCCTGGCATCGTCGCCGAAGGTGAAAATGCCGTGCTTGTCGAGGATCAGGCCTTCGACCGTCGGGTCGGCGTCGAAAACATCGGCGGCAGCCTTCGCCAGATCGAAGCCCGGCATGATGTAAGGCACGAACCCCATTTTCTCGCCGAACACTTTTCTGCTCAGCGCCTCGCTGTCCTCCTGGTCGACGATGGCCAGGATTGCGGTCGAATGCGTGTGGTCAACGAATTTGTGCGGCAGGAAGGCGTGCAGCAGCGTCTCGACCGAAGGGTTGGGCGAGGACGGATCGATCAGGTTCGCCCGCTGCAGCGCGACCATGTCCTCGTCGGAGAGCTTCTTGAGCGACCGCGCCTTCAACAGCGCGCCGAGCTTGACCGCCGGCAGGCCCTGCGGCTCGATGACGCCCATGTCCCAGCCGCTGCCCTTGACGCAGAGCACGTCCCATTCGTCGCCGACAAGATCGGTGGCCTTGGTCTTGCACGAGGTGTTGCCGCCGCCATGCAGGACGAGCCGCGGCTCGCCGCCCAGCAGCCTGGTCGTATAGACGCGCAGCGCCAGGTCGCGGGCCACACCCTTCTTTGCATAGTCGGCGACCAGCTTCTCCGCGTCGCCGTCATTCCACAGGTTCTTCATGTCAGCTTCGTCCGATTTCTCTTTTGTTGTGAACAGGAATGCCGCGACGCCCTGATGACAATGCGTCGGCGACTGAAACTAGGTATCAGGCGACCTTTTCTGCTACTGCTCCGGCATGGTCGAGCAGCCGTCGCGCCATGCGCGCGCCGACGACGAGATGGGTGCAGAGCCCGCCGGCGATCGCCGCGACGAGCGGTTCGAACTTGCTCTCTTCCTGCACCACCACAAGGCGCTTTTCGATCTGGCGCAGCGATGACAGCTCTGCCGAAATCAGCCGGCGGTTGTAGCTGCAGTCGAGCGCCTGGCCTTCGGTATCGATGATCTGCCCGGCAATGACGCCGGCTGCACCCGCCTTGCGCAATGCAGCCATTTCGCTTGGCGTCAGCGCGCCGCATTTGACCAGATGGCTGTCGGTATCCACCGAGCCAACCGAGTATAGCGCCAGGTCGCAGTCACCGATACCCGACAACTGCTCGCGGATCACCGGTTCGGCGCGCAGGCCGCGTGCCAGTTCTTCCGTCGTCAGCACCAGCGGCGCGTAAAAATTCAGCCCCTTGGCATTGAGCCGGCGCGCGATTTCCATGGTGCATTGGTCCGGCCGGTACGAATAGGGTGCTCCCAGATTGCCGCAGAGCTGCACCACCGTCACGTCCTGCAGGTCGGCATAGGACATGATGTCGGCGATCGTGTAGATGGTCCGCCCCCAGGCGACGCCGATACGGTCGCCCTTCCTGACCAACTCAAGAAAGACGCTTGCCGCCAGCACCGCGATGTCGGTCGACGGATCGGCGACATAGCCGTTTTCCGGCGCGATCCAGACCGCGTCGAGCTTAAGCGCGTCTTCCAGCTTGCGTGCCAGCACGTCGTCGGTGAAAAGCTGGGTCGAGGTGGAGATGTTGACGATGCCGGTCTCGCGCGCCTTGCGCAGATACATGGCCACCGAGGCACGGGAAATCTTGAGTTGGCTGGCCACCTGGTCCTGGCGCAGGCCGTGTGCATAGTAAAGCCAGGCGGCCTTGTGGATAAGCTGTTCTGCCGGTCGGATCGCCATACCATCTCCTCGCTGACATTAGTCACGGCTCTCGACAAAAGTCAAATTGGGAGGAAGGCATAGATGCCCTTGCGCTCGCCGAATCTAGACCATTCTTGTGCCAAGCGCGGTCTATGATGGCATCGTTGGTGGTGACGGGCCGGAAGCCGGTAGCTAAAGTTCTCGACGAACACATTGCGGAGGACGGGATGGGCAATCCCTATGAACAGGACCTCGACCGGAACCCGGCCAACCACCAGCCGCTGACGCCGCTGACCTATTTTGAACGGGCGGCAAAAACCTTTCCCGACCAGACCGCCATCATCCATGGCCGCCAGCGCACGACCTATCGCGATTTCTGGAAGCGCTCGCTGAGGCTTGCCTCGGCGCTGGCGAAGCGCGGCATCGGCAGGGGCGACACCGTTACCGTCATGCTGTCCAACACGCCGCCGATGCTGGAAGCGCATTTCGGCGTGCCGATGACCAAGGCGGTGCTGCATTCGCTCAACACCCGCCTCGACGCCGCGGTCATTGCCTTCCAGCTCGAGCATGCCGAAACCAAGGTGCTGATCGTCGACCGCGAATTCGCCGGCGTGGTTCGACAAGCGCTGACGCTGGCCAAGGTCAAGCCGCTGGTGATCGACTACGACGATCCCGATTACGCCGCCGACGCGCCCTATGCCAAGGGCCTGCGGATCGGCACGCTCGACTACGAGGCGTTTGTCGCCGGCGGCGACGAGGATTTCGCCTGGTCGATGCCGGACGACGAATGGGACGCCATATCGCTCAACTACACCTCCGGCACGACAGGCAATCCGAAGGGCGTCGTCTGCCACCACCGCGGCGCGGCACTGATGGCCTATGCCAACACCATCCATGCCGGCATGGGCAAGCACCCGGTCTACCTCTGGACGTTGCCGATGTTCCACTGCAACGGCTGGTGCTTTCCCTGGACGCTTGCCGTGCAGGCTGGCACCCATGTCTGCCTGCGCTGGGTGCGGCCGAAGCCGATCTATGACGCCATCGCCGATCACGGCGTCACCCATCTCTGCGGTGCGCCGATCGTCATGTCGGTGCTGATCAACGCCAGGGACGAGGACAAGCGGCAGTTTCCGCAGACCGTCACCTTCAACACCGCCGCGGCGCCGCCGCCTGAGGCGGTGCTGTCGGGCATGGCCGATGCGGGTTTTGCCGTCACCCATCTCTACGGCCTGACCGAAACCTACGGCCCGGCCGTCGTCAACGAATGGCATGGCGATTGGGACCGGCTGGAGAAAGGGGCGAGGGTGGCAAAGAAGGCCAGGCAAGGCGTACGCTATGCCGCGCTCGAAGGCCTGACGGTGATGGACCCGCAGACGATGCAAGAGACGCCGGCCGACGGCGAGACGATCGGCGAGGTGATGTTCCGCGGCAATATCGTCATGAAGGGCTATCTCAGGAACCGCAAGGCGAGCGATGAGGCCTTTGCCGGCGGCTGGTTCCATTCGGGCGACCTCGGCGTCATGCACCCGGATGGCTACGTCCAGCTCAAGGACCGTTCCAAGGACATCATCATCTCCGGCGGCGAAAACATCTCCTCGATCGAGGTCGAGGAGGCACTCTACAAGCATCCTGCCGTCGCTTCTTGCGGCGTTGTCGCCCGATCCGACGACAAGTGGGGCGAGGTGCCGGTCGCCTATGTCGAGTTGAAGCCGGGCAAGGCGGCGACCGAGGCCGAAATCATTGAGCACTGCCGCGCGCTGCTCGCCCGCTTCAAGGTGCCGAAAGCGGTGATCTTTGCAGAAATCCCTAAGACTTCGACGGGCAAGATCCAGAAGTTCCGGCTGCGGGAGATGGCGAAGCAGCCTTAGCGCCTGACCCGAAAACGGAACCGATTTCGGGAGGCATCATTTCAAAATCCTGTGCGTTCAAAAAGACGCGCGGTGTTGCAGGCGCGCCCGGCGGGAACCACATGCGCTTCATGGGCCAACTCCGTCCAGAGATGTCACCATCTGTCATCAGCGGCGTAAGCTGGCCGAAATCAATTCTTGACAGGTGATGGTTTTCAATTTACGAGTGACGAAATTCTAAATTCGTCAGTCGTAAATTTTGGCCAACGAGATGCTTGAAACCTTAGACACCACCCCCGATTCCGCCCGCCAGGAAAATGTCACGCGCATCCTGGATTGCGCGGAGCGATTGTTCCGCCACTACGGCTACGGCAAGACCAACGTCGCCGACATAGCGCGCGAACTTGGCATGTCGACCGCCAACATCTATCGCTTCTTCGCCTCCAAGGTGGAAATTCACCAGGCGGTTTGCGGCCGTATGCTCGCCACCTGCTACCGGTTGACCTACGAAGCCTGCCATGGTCCCGGCACCGCCAGCGAGAAGCTCCGCCGCTATGTGCATACGCACTATCAGTGGACGCTCGAGACCATGATCGACCAGGAGAAAGTGCACGAGATGGTCATCGTCGCCATCGAACGCGATTGGCATGTCATCGAAAAGCACATCGACAGCATCCACGAATTGGTCGCGGAAGTGATCCGCGAGGGCATCGCCACCGGCGAGTTCGTCGATCAGGATCCGGTGATCGCGTCCAGGTGTTTCGGCGCTGCTATTATCAGCCTCTGTCATCCGCAGATGATGGCCCAATGCCTCGCCAAGAAGAACCGGGCGACGCCGGACGAGCTTACCGAGTTTGCCATCAGAGCCTTGAAGAAATGACCGTTGCCGCCCGTCGGGCGGTGATGTCGGCAATTCATCCCCACAGTTCGGGAGTACGAAAAGTGTCTTTGTCCAAGTCCATCACCTACAGGCTACCGGCCGCCGGCCTGGCACTGATTGTCGTTGCCGCTCTCGGCCTCGCCGGCTGCTCGCAGGAGAAAGCCGAGGTCAAGGAGATCATCCGCCCGGTCAAGGTGGTCGAGATCGCCAAGGCGAGCGATACCCGTCAGCTCTCCTATTCCGGATCGGTGCGCGCCCGCACCGAGATGAATCTCGGCTTTCGCATCAACGGCAAGATCACCGAGCGCCTTGTCGACATCGGTGACCGCGTCAAGCCCGGCGACGTTCTCGCCCGCATCGATCCCACCGACTACGAGCTTTCGGTGAGAAGCGCTCAGGCCAGCCTCGATGCCGCCGACCGTCAGGTCGAGACAGTCGAGCTTACGCGCAAGCGCGCCGAACAGCTCTACGCCAAGAATTTCGCACCGAAGTCGCAGCTCGAGCAGGCGACGCTCAGTTACAATCAGGCGGTCGCCACGCGCGACTCCGCCCGCTCGCAGCTTGCCCAGGCACAGAACCAGGTCCGCTATACCGATCTCAAGGCGGACAAGAATGGCATCGTCACCGCCGTTGCTGCCGATGTCGGCCAGGTGGTCGGCTCAGGCACGCCGGTGGTGACCGTTGCCATCGACGGCGAGAAGGAAGTCCTGATCGCTGTTCCCGAAACCGATATCGCCGAGTTCAAGCCGGGCAAGACCGTCAAGGCGGGTTTCTGGTCCGATGAGGCGCTGACGCTCGAAGGCAAGGTCCGCGAAGTCGCCGGCAGCGCCGATCCGCAGTCGCGCACCTTTGCCGTTCGCGTCAGCCTGCCCAACGATCCGAACGTGCTGCTTGGCATGACGGCCTCCATCGAAGCCGCGGCGGGCAACCGGCAGCAGCTGGTGTCGATCCCGCTGAGCGCATTGGCACAAAAGGACAGCCAATCGATCGTCTGGACCGTCGACCGCAGTGGCGGTACCGTTCATGCGCATCCGGTCAAGGTCGCCGCCTTCACGCCTGACGGCGTCAGTGTCGCCGACGGGCTGAAGCCGGGCGATGTGGTCGTCGCTGCCGGCACGCAGTTCATGACCGAGAATCTGAAAGTCAAGCTTACCGGTGATGCAGCACAACAGTCGGCCTCGGCCGATGATGACGCCGCAAGGCGCTTGCGCTGACGGCCAGGCAATTCACGGTTTCCGGGCGGCAGGCGCCCCCGATTTTCGAGATCTCAGGTCGATGTAACCCCCACATCGATCCTCGTGTCCCACCGCGATGTAGATCTCTCAACTCGGAAAGCCTCGCCGCTCGGAAGCCCACATCGGAAGTTCCTTGGGCATGCGAAAGCGCGTGCTCTGTTGATCAAATTGAAACGGACTGACGCCGATGACCACCGACACCACTGAAAAGCAGTCTTTCAATCTTTCGCGCTGGGCAATCGGCCATCCGAGCATTGCCCGCTTCCTGTTCGGGCTTATCATCGTCGCCGGTGCGCTCGGCCTGATGCGCATGGGCCAGAAGGAAGATCCCGATTTCACCTTCCGCGTCATGGTCGTCCAGGCGATCTGGCCGGGCTCCTCGATCAAGGAGATGGAGGACCAGGTCGTCAACAAGATCGAGCGCAAGTTGCAGGAAACGCCGCATCTCGATTTCGTCCGCTCCTACACCCGCGCCGGCAGCGCCATCATCACCTTGCAGGTCAAGGGCGACACCAGTCCCGCGCAGGTCGCGGATGCGTTCTATCAGGTGCGCAAGAAGGTCGGCGATATCTCGAATGAACTGCCGCAGGGCTTGCTCGGGCCCTACTTCAACGACGAATTCGGCGACACATTCATCACCCTGCATTCGATCAGCGGCGATGGCTACAGCTATCCCGAGCTGAAGAAATTCGCCATCCAGGCACGCGACATGCTGCTGACGACGCCCGGCGTCGAGAAAGCCGTGATCATCGGCGACCAGCCGGAAAAGCTCTACATCGACGTTTCATCCAAGGTGCTTGCCGAACGCGGCCTGACGCTGACCGACCTGCAGAATGCGATCAGGGGCCAGAACAATGTCGACCCGGCAGGTTCGGTCGACACCGGCCAGCGTTCGGTGCGCATCTCGGTCGAAGGCGACGTGGCCAGGGCGGCCGACATTCGCGAGCTTCGGCTGCGGGCCGGCAACCAGGTGACGCGCCTCGGCGACATCGCCACCGTGACCTCCGGCCTCGAGGACCCTTATCAGCGCAAATACCGCTTCAACGGCCATGACAGCGTCCAGCTCGGCGTCGTCATGGCCAAGGGCTTCAACGTCACCGACGTCGGCAAGGACGTCGAAGCGACCTACAAGCGCTTCGAGGAGGCGCTGCCCTATGGCGTGTCGGTGGACCAGGTCTCCGACCAGCCGGAAGTCGTCAAGGATGCGGTGGCCGAGTTCATGGAAGCGCTCGGTGAAGCGCTGCTGATCGTGCTTGTCGTCTCGTTCCTGTCGATCGGCTGGCGTTCGGGTCTGGTGATCGCGATCGTCATTCCGCTGGTCCTGGCCGCCACCTTCGCCATCATGTACGAGCTCGGCATCGACCTGCAGCGCATCTCGCTCGGCGCGCTGATCATCGCCCTTGGCCTCTTGGTCGACGACGCGATGATCGTCGTCGAAATGATGGAGCGAAAGCTCGAGGAAGGCTTGGTCAAGGTCGAGGCGGCGAGCTTCGCCTATTCCTCGACCGCCTTCCCGATGCTGACCGGCACGCTGATCACCACGGCCGGCTTCATCCCCGTCGGTTTCGCCGCCTCGACGGCCGGCGAATATGTGCGCACCCTGTTCTACGTCGTCGGTATCGCGCTGGTCGTGTCCTGGTTCGCGGCGGTCTATTTCACGCCATGGCTCGGCCACATGATCCTGAAGCAGCGCAAGCACGCCGGCAGCCATCACGATGTCTTCGACACGGGCTTCTACCGTCGCCTTCGCTCGACCGTGACCTGGGCCGTGCGCCATCGCATCATCGTGCTGGTGATGACGATGATGACCTTTGCCACCAGCCTGTGGGCGTTCCAGTTCATCCCGCAGAATTTCTTCCCGCAATCGTCGCGCCCGGAAATCCTTGTCGACCTCTGGCTGCCGGAAGGCACCAGCATCAAGGAAGTCGAGACACAGGCCAAGGCGCTCGAAGCCAGGATGATGGACGACAAGGACAAGCGCTTCATCGCCACCTATATCGGCGAAGGCGCGCCGCGTTTCTTCCTGCCGCTCGACCAGCAGCTTCGCAATCCGAATTTCGCCCAGCTTCTGGTGATGGCCAATGACGAACCGGCCCGCGAGCGGCTGATTGTCAAGCTGCGCACCATCCTGGCCGAGGATTTCCCGTCGATCCGCGCCAAGGTCGACCGCCTGTTCCTTGGTCCGCCGACCGGCTGGCCGGTGCAGATGCGCGTCATGGGTCCGGATCGCCAGGAGGTGCGCCGCATCGCCGACGAGGTGAAGGCGAAGTTCCAGGCAAATCCGCTGCTCGGCGCCATCCACGACGACTGGCTGGAGCCGGTGCCGGCGATGAAGCTGGTGATCGACCAGGATCGCGCCCGTGCGCTCGGCGTCACCTCGCAGCGCATCCGCCAGATGCTGCAGGCGACCATGTCGGGAGCGCCGCTCGATGACTTCCGCGACGGCGAGGAGACGGTTTCGATCGTCGCCCGCGAACCGGAGGCAAGCCGTCACCTGCTGTCGGCGGTCGATTCCGTCTATATCCCGACGGATTTCGGTGGCTCCGTGCCGCTGTCGCAGGTCGCCAAGATTGTCCCGGTGCTGGAGCAAGGCGTCGAATGGCGGCGCGACCGCTTGCCGACCATCAGCGTACGCGCCACGCTGCCGGATGGCGTGCAGCCGAACGATGTCGCCATGAAAATGTATGGCGAGATGTCGGGCCTGCGCGCCGGCCTCGCACCCGGCTACAAGATCGAGATCCAGGGCGGCGCCGAGGATGCGGCCGAAAGCCAGGCCTCGATTGCGGCGAAAGCTCCAGTCATGCTGGCGGTCATCGTCGTGCTGCTGATGATCCAGCTGCAGCATTTCGGGAAGGCGATGCTGGTGCTGGCGACCGGTCCGCTCGGCATCATCGGTGCGGCGGCGGCACTTTTGATCAGCGGTGCGCCGTTCGGCTTCGTCGCCATCCTCGGTGTTATCGCCCTGCTCGGCATCATCATGCGAAACTCGATCATCCTGGTCGATCAGATCGACCAGGACATCGCCGCCGGCGTGGAGCGCTCCGAGGCCATCATCGGCTCGGCCGTTCGCCGGTTCCGGCCGATCGTGCTGACGGCGCTGACGGCGGTGCTGGCGCTGATCCCGATCTCGCGCGGCGTCTTCTGGGGGCCGCTCGCCTATGCCATGATGGGCGGCATCCTGGTCGCCACGGTGCTGACCATCCTTGTCCTGCCGGCAGCCTACGCGCTGTTCTTCGGCCGGGAGCCCAAGAAGGTGGTGGAGCAGCCGGCCGAGACGGAAGAAAAGAACGAAAGGCCGCAACTGGCCCTGGCGGCCGAATAGAGCTGTTGGCAAATGTGACCTCCGGCGGTTTAATCCGCCCACCAGGCGTAGGTGCCGGAGGAGGACCGTCATGACCATAGCTCAGGCACCGCTGCGGCTGCCGATCGACGGACGCCATCGCCAGATGTTCATCGGCGGTGGCTGGGTCGATGCCCGCTCCGGCCGGACCATGGAGACCCGCAATCCTGCCACCGGCGCGGTCATCGCCACGGTGCCGCGCGGAGACCGCCTCGACATCGACTTGGCGGTGACTGCCGCCCGCAAGGCGTTCGAGGGACCGTGGAGCCGGCTCAAACCTTACGAGCGGCAGGTACTGCTGCTGAGGATCGCCGATCTCTTCGAAAAGAACTGGGAAGAGATCAGCCTCTCCGACACCACCGACATGGGTATGCCGATCGTGCGCACCCGCGCCAATCGCAACCGCGTCATCGGCATGCTGCGCTATTATGCCGGCATGGCGACGGCGCTGCACGGCGAGACGATCGAGAACTCGCTGCCCGGCGAAATCGTCTCCTTCACCCGCAAGGAGGCGGTCGGCGTCGTCGGCGCCATCATTCCCTGGAACGCGCCGACCGCCGCGTCGATCTGGAAAATCGGCCCGGCGCTGGCGACCGGCTGTACCATCGTGCTGAAACCATCGGAAGAGGCGCCGCTGACGCCACTGCTGATCGCCGACATCATGAACGAGGCCGGCGTCCCGGAAGGCGTCGTCAACATCGTCACCGGCACCGGCACCGAGGCGGGCGCCGCACTCGCCGAGCACATGGGCGTCGACAAAATCGTCTTCACCGGCTCGACGGCGACCGGCCAGTCGATCGTGCGCGCCTCGGCCGGCAACCTCAAGCGCGTCTCGCTGGAGCTTGGCGGCAAGTCGCCGGTCATCGTCTGCGCCGATGCCGATCTCGACAAAGCGGTGCCGGTGGCCGCGATGTCGGTGTTCGCCAATTCCGGCCAGATCTGCATCGCCGGTTCGCGCCTTTTCGTCGAACGCGCGGTCCATGACGAGTTCATCGAGCGTCTCGCGGCATACGCCAAGGGTCTCAGGGTCGGCGACGGCATCGACCCGGCGACCGAGATCGGCCCGCTCGTCTCCGAAAAGCAGTTGCAACGGGTCACCGGTTACCTCGAGGCCGGTACTGCAGAAGGGGCGAAACTCGTCACCGGAGGCACCCGGCTTGTGGAAGGCGCGCTTGCCGCCGGCAATTTCGTCGCGCCGACTGTCTTTGCCGGCGTCTCGGACGATATGAAGATCGCGCGCGAGGAGATCTTCGGGCCGGTGATTTCAGCCTTGCCGTTCGATACGCTGGACGAGGCGGTCGAGCGGGCCAACAACACGCCTTACGGCCTGGCTGCAGGGGTCTTCACCCAAAATCTCGCCACCGCCCACCGGCTGTCGCAAAAGATCCGCGCCGGCTCGGTCTGGGTCAACACCTATCACGCCATCGATCCGGCCGTGCCCTTCGGCGGCTACAAGATGAGCGGCTACGGCCGCGAGGGCGGCGCCGAACACCTTGACGAATATCTCAACACCAAGGGCGTGTTCATCAAGATCGATTGAGCCAGAATAGGCCCAGAAACGAAAAACCCGCCTCAGCGGCGGGTCTCGGGGCGAATCAGCACCATGGCGGGATTAGTAGCATAGCTGCCGGCACAAAGCAAGAACAAAATGCAAGCGATCGAGCGCGCATCGCGCGCCCAATCCGTAGAACGGTTCATCGTTTCACGGAAACGCCGAACCGCTCTATTTTTTGTTTTGAGGCAATTCCGGCCGGAAAACCGTTCACACCTTTTCCTGGAATTGCTCTCAAGGCAAGCCTCAGATGACGAACAGCCAGTTGGCGAGCAGCATCACCGCGACGCCGGCGATCAGCGTCAGGTAGGGCAGCATGCCCGCCTTTCGCACTGCGAGGTCGGACGAGTTCATGCCGAGATCGGCCAGCATGTGGTCGGGGAACTTGCCTTTGTCCTGGATGTAGTGCCGGAAGCAGAACACCGGGATGATCAAGGCGGCCGTGATCAGCCCGGCCCACAATGCCATCGGGTTCCAGACCTTGGCGCCGGCGCCCATGAAGACCGCGTTGACATAGGCAAAGATAGCGCCGAGGCCGAGCAGCCAGCTCGGCGCCTTCCATGGCCGCGCAATGTGGCCATTGTCGATGCGGTGGATCCAGCCGGCATTGAGGTTGAGGAAGTTGAAGATGATGTAGCCGCAATTCGACACGGCGAGGATGAAGAAGAAGCTCGTCGCGTCGGCCGAAGCGATGGCCAGCACAATCAGGTTGAAGATCAAGTCGGTCCACATCGCCCGCGTCGGCGCACCGTGCTCGTTGACGTGGCTGAGGTAGCGCGGCAGCCAGCCGTCGACCGAACCCTGGTAGAGCGTGCGCGAAGAGCCGGCCATCGCCGTCATGATGCAGAGCACCAGCGCCAGGATCATCAGCATGACCAGCAGGCTGTGGATCAGCTGTCCGCCGCCGACCATGCCAGCCAGCGCATCGGCAACGCCGGAGCCGTCGACGATCGGCGTCGCCAGCATGCCGTTCAAGCCGAGCACGCCCTGGAAGGTGAACGGCACCAGGATGAACAGCAGCATGCACAGAAGGCCGGAATAGAAGATCGCCTTGAAGGTATCGGTGCCCGGGTTCTTGAACTCGGAGGTGTAGCAGACGGCGGTCTCGAAACCGTAGGTCGACCATGCCGCGATGAACATGCCGCCGAGAACGAGCGTCCAGCCTGCGATGTTCCACGCGCCGGGCTCCGGCGCGTAGGCTGCCGCGAGCGGGACCAGCGGCGAAAAGTTTGCCCAGTCGATCTGGCCGGTGACGATCGGCACCACGCCGACGATCAGCATCGGGATGATGACGAGCAGGCCGATATATTTCTGCACGTTGGCGGTGCCAAGGATGCCGCGATGCTGGATGGAGAAGATGATCAGCATCAGCACCGCGCCGATGAAGAAGGTGGCATTGAAGGTGAAGGAAACCGGGCCAAGCGTATGACCGTAAAGCGTCCAGTTGCGGATCGCCGGCGTCGCCGCAGTGGTGACCGCGGTGATGGCGTCGGCGGCGCTGGTTCCGGCATGGGCCGCGATATAGGCGGCGACTTCCGGCGAAGTGTCGGTGAACAGCGGCACCGGCGCCAGCGCATTGAGGATATAGGCGGCGGCGATCGAGCAGCCGAGCGACAGCACCGGCGACCAGGCGAACCAGTTGCACCACACCGAAAGCGGCGCGATGAATTTCGAATAGCGCAGCCACGCGGTGGCGCCATAGATCGAGGCGCCGCCGGACTTGTTCGGGAACAGGCCGGCGATTTCCGCATAGGTGAAGGATTGCAGGAAGCCCATGATCATGGATGCGGTCCAGATCATGAAGGCCAGCGTTCCGGTGGTGCCGGCAATGCCGCCGATCGAAAACAGGACAAGGGCCGGAACGCCGCTTGCCACCCAAAAGGCGCCGCGCCAATCGATGTTCCGGTGCAGCTGCCCTTCGGCAGGCGGCACCAAGGTGGTGACTATCGTGCTCATTTACGTGGATTCCCCATTTTTGATGTTCCCTATCGGCAACAGCCGCAATCTCGCGAGGCGTCATCGACGCTCACGTTGAACTGCCCAGGCGTTTTCCGCTCAGTAGTATTTTATTCTTGGCAGTGAAGATTGACCCAACGCGCTTTCACGTCAAGCGGTTTGTGACGCTGTGCACATTGCGCTTGTGAAACAGTCGAGCTTCGTTGGCGCTGCCAACGGGTGCGGTCTTTCCTTCTCCCCTTGTGGGAGAAGGTGGCCGAGCGTAGCTCGGTCGGATGAGGGGTGTTCCAGCTTGGCAAAACCGCACTTCGTCCAGCGCCCCTCAACCGTCTTGGCGCTGCGCGCCAATCCACCTTCTCCCACAAGGGGCCTGTTGCGTAATTCGCTGATTGTGATTCTCTGAGGTGGACGGTCTGAGGGAATCGCGATGGCAGTGAAGCAGACGGGCCAG